>CAVEHG010000181.1:0-2680 GCA_963615405.1 bacterium
GGTAAACGCTGAAGCACAGGTAGTTAAAGGTAACAAGGCTGCCGGTGCGCGTGCACGTAAGAATGCGCTCGAACTTATGAAGGATCTCAAGGAATTCCGCAAGGTTTCCGTTGAAGCTGCCAAATAAGTTTCGAAACTCAGAGAAATGGGTCGCTGATTTTTCGGCGGCCCATTTTTGATTGCGCCGGTCTCGCACTGACGGTCGGACACCATATATATCTCGGACACATAGAATTACATATCGATGTTTTCGTTCATTATAAGTCTTGTTTGCCTTATTCTGGGCTATTTCCTCTACGGCAGGTTCGTGGAGCGCGTATTCGGGATTGATTCTGCGAGGAAGCCCCCTGCCGTCACAAATGCGGACGGCGTGGATTTCGTCCCTATGCCTGCGTGGAAGGTCTATATGGTTCAGTTCCTCAACATTGCGGGGACAGGACCCATTTTCGGTGCCATTATGGGAGCGAAATTCGGTCCGTCGTCATATCTCTGGATTGTCTTCGGCTGTATCTTTGCGGGGGCAGTGCACGACTATTTTACCGGTATGCTTTCGATTCGCAACAACGGTGCAGGGCTTCCGGATCTTGTCGGCTCATATCTCGGAAACGGGATGAAAAAGTTTATCCTTGCGTTTTCAATCATAGTTCTGATGCTTGTTGGAACTGTGTTTGTGTTCAGCCCGGCGCTGATCCTCGGCGATGTTGCGGGCAACGGGTCGAAGATGGCGATTATGATTTGGGTCGGTGTCATATTCCTCTACTACCTTCTCGCGACACTTCTTCCCATCGACAAGATTATCGGGCGCATTTATCCGGTTTTTGCGTTTGCAATGCTCTTTATGGCAGTGGCGCTGATGGTCTGTCTATTTGTCAAGTGGCCCTCGCTCCCGGAACTGTGGGACGGTCTGGGCAATCTCGGGGAGGCTGACGGACTGCTGAAGGATCAGCCGATTTTCCCCTGCCTGTTCATCACCATTGCCTGCGGCGCGGTGAGCGGATTTCACGCCACTCAGTCCCCGATGATGGCTCGCTGCCTTACAGACGAGAAACTCGGCCGTCCGGTGTTCTACGGCGCGATGATTACTGAAGGCATAGTTGCGCTCATATGGGCGGCGGTGTCTTCGTGGTTCTTCTTTGACGGCGGCGCGGAGGCTGTCGGCTCGACCCTGCACGCTGCCGCTCCGGAAGTTGTCGTCAATGTCTCGAAGACCTGGCTCGGTGTGCTGGGAGGCATACTTGCCGTGCTCGGAGTCGTGGCTGCTCCTATTACAAGCGGCGACACTGCTTTCCGCAGCGCCCGACTGATTGTGGCTGATTTTCTGCACCTCAGTCAGAAGCCAATACGTAACCGGCTGTCAATCAGTATTCCGCTCTTTGCCGTTGCAGGACTGCTCCTTTGGTACAACATTGCGGACGAGGATGGATTCAATGTCATTTGGCGCTATTTCGGCTGGGCCAACCAGACCCTTGCCGTCTTTATGCTATGGACAGCCACGGCCTACCTCGTGAAATCACGCCCGAAGTCTTCCGCTGCCTATCTTCTGACACTTTTCCCCGCGGCCTTTATGACAGCCGTCTGCACCACCTACCTCGGCATTGCCAAAATCGGTTTTAATCTCCCTTCTGAATGGAACTGGGCCATTGGTTCCGTCACATTCGCCCTATCTCTGGTCATCTTCTTCATCTGGAGGCTGCATCGCAACCGGAAGTGATTTGATTTCCGAATTCCAGGTTCTTTGAGATTACCGATCATCCAAGATGACAAGACGAAGGCTCATATACACGGTCTTTTCCTCTCTTGCGGCAGTCCTTCTGTTTTCTTCGCAATGTGATGCCCAGACTCCGGAGGGACAGGACTATCGGATTGTGGAAACAGTCATATCTGCCAAGGCTCCCAAACGCCTCCGAAGTTACGTACCTTTCTGGGGAACGCCGGAACCTTCCGCGTGGACCCGTGAGGACACCCTTGTCGTGGACAGCTGCGTTGCGAGCATAGATACATCCCGCGTTTTCCCGAACTGGATCTGCTGGAATCTCGACCTCGCGAGCACAGCTGCGGACAAGTATAAATTCCGCAGATTCATTCGTAAAGGGGAAAGACTTCCCGTGGAAAATTATCTTGTTCGGGTTATAGACGAATGTTACCGCTGGGCCTGGCGAAAGCCCTATGGCAACACCAGCATCGTTGTGGGCCCCATTTATTCCTCAAGAGAAAGCCGTGTCCCGTACGCCTGTTTCGTTGCTGTGTGCAAAAAGGAGAGTACAAAGGGTCTTATGCCTCTTGGATTTACGTCTGTCGCGTTCATAATACCGGCATCTCCGTCTGAGATGAAAAATCTTTACGACCGTTCCTGCTCCGTCAATTTCGTCGAGTACCGCACCGGATTCAACCTTTTCCCGGAACTTCCCCGGAAGGTTCAGGAACAGGTGGAAGAAATGACCGCCTACGAACTTTTCTGCCCGTTTCAGGAAATAGACGAAAACGATCTGGAATTCCTCGAACCGGAATTCGACCACGGCGATGTCGTGGAAGACTTACAGATCCAATAGCGGAGCCGTAACTCCGATTTCTCGGAATTGCGGCTCTCAATGAGGAGATTTTGAAAAACAGTGGAAAAAACTTACCTTTGTCTTCACTGAATCTGAAAGACTTAGCAAAAGTGAAAGCTAATATCTTTAAT
>CAVEHG010000182.1:0-1819 GCA_963615405.1 bacterium
TCCGGACACAATTATCCGATTTAGCCCGCAAAAATATGAAAAAATGTCCAATATTCAAAAGATAGAAATCAGAATTCCCTGAAAAAGACAATTTCGTCGGAAAATTCATATCTTTGCAGGTCATCTGATGCCTTTGCAGGTCATCTGACGAAATTGCGCCGATACTTCCGAAATTATGCCGATACTTCGATGAAATTATGCCGATACTTCAAAAAATAGTGATAGCGGATTTCCGTAACATTGAGTTTCAGGAACTTGAATTCTCTCCGAAGATCAACTGCATCTGGGGAAACAATGGCGAGGGAAAGACCAGTCTTCTCGATGCAATCTACTATCTGTCAATGACAAAGAGCGCGCTCGGAATAAGCGACAGCTTCAATTGCAGGCACGGTCGGGACGGATTCTCCATCGCCGGGACCTGCCTTATGCCGTCGTCTCTGAAAACCCGTTTTTCCGTCACGGTGAAGAAGGGGGAAGAGAAGAAGTTGCGCTGCGACGACAAGCCTTACGGGCGGATTTCGGAGCATATCGGCAAATTTCCGACGGTTATGATATCTCCGTCCGACACATCCCTCGTCAGCGATTCGGGGGAGGAGAGACGGAAGTTCGCGAATGCGGTGATTTCTCAGATAGATGGGGAATATCTTTCTGCTGTTCAGCAATATAACCGTCTTCTCGCCCAGAGAAACAGAATGCTCAGGGACGGGTTCGCGGATTCGACTCTGCTGGAGGTTATCGACATAAAGATGTCTTCACACGCGGAACTCATCCACAGAAAGCGCGGGGAACTGTGCGGTCCGCTTACGGAGTCTGTGAACGGGTACTATGAAAGGTTGAGCGGGGGACACGAGTCCGTTTCGGTCAGCTACCGCTCCGACCTCGGCAAGGCTCCGCTCGTACAGCTGCTTAAGGAGTCTCTGGAGAGAGACAGGATTATGAAATATACGACTGTGGGCATCCAGAGGGATGATTTCATCTTCGAGATGGATGGCTATCCGATTCGCCGCTGCGGCTCTCAGGGACAGCAGAAGTCGTTTCTTCTTGCGCTGAAGCTTGCTCAGTTTGATCTGATGCGGAAGGCTTTCGGATTCGCGCCGGTTCTGCTTCTGGACGATGTGTTCGACAAACTGGATATGAACCGGACGCGAAACCTGCTTGAAATGGTGTCCAGTGAGGATTTTGGACAGATTTTCATCACGGACAGCAATAAGGTGCGCCTGGCTTCGCTGGTTGACGGCCTGTCGGAGGACAGGGCTTTCTTCGAGACGGTCGGGGGGGTGTTCTCCCGGACGGAGTAACAGATTTGCAGTCATTGAAATGCCTTGATAATTCTCATGACGGGAAACGGGAAATATTCGGATGAATTCACAAAGGATATGATTCGCCGCCGCGAAGCCACGGAGGGTGACCCCCTGCGCCGACGTGAGGCCGTGAATCTCGGATCTATGCTCCGTTTCTTCCTCAGTGACTCCGGACTTATGCAGGGTTGGAACAACAACCGGGTGTATATGGCCTGGGACAAGGTTTCCTGTGTCGGCGGCTACACTCTCGGCAAAAACCTCGTAAATGGCGTCCTCTACTGTTCCCTGTCCTCATCGGTGGTGCGCAATCAGCTCTATTTCCAGAAGGATTTCCTGCTGGCGGAACTTAACCGCGCCCTGCGTACCGACGACCTGTTCTTCGGACTTCCCGCCGATGGCTCCGACCCGGTGAAGGCGCTGGTTTTGAAATAGGACGGTGGGGATGTAACCATCGAAAATTCAACGAATTATAGTACATGCGAGAATTGAATGGAATAGGAATAGAATAGGAATATTGG
>CAVEHG010000182.1:1829-2652 GCA_963615405.1 bacterium
GTATGAAGATAGTCGCGGACAGGAATATACCGTTTTTGGAGGGCGTGTTTGAGCCCTATTGCGAGGTCGCCTATGTCGAAGGCAAGGAAATCTCCCGTGAGGACCTTGTCGATGCCGATGCCATAATAATAAGGACAAGGACACGTTGCGGAGCGTCTTTGCTCGACGGAACGAAAGTGAAGATGATTGCGACAGCGACGATAGGCACGGATCACATTGATTTCGACTATTGCAATGCCAACGGAATCGAGGTCCACAACGCTCAGGGCTGCAACGCCGGCGGTGTTGCCCAGTATGTATTCTCCGCACTCTACGGCGTGGCCTCACGAAAGGCCATAGCGCTCAACGGTGCCACTTTCGGCATAATCGGAGTCGGACACGTCGGCTCCCTCGTGGAGGCGATGGCACGGAGGCTCGGCTTCAATGTCCTGCTCTGTGACCCTCCCCGTGCGGAAGCGGAAGGACCGGAAAACTTCTGTGACCTTGACAGACTTCTTGCTGATTCTCTGATTGTTACGATGCACACTCCGCTCGATGACACGACGAAGTTTATGGTGAACGAGAAATTTTTCGAAAAAATGCGTCCCGGTGCTATTTTCATCAATGCCTCACGCGGGGAAGTGGTGGATGAAAGTGCGCTCAAGGAATATATCCCCAAACTCGGAGCCGTGATCATAGACACCTGGAACAATGAACCTGATGTGGATGAGGAACTTATTGATATGGTGGACGTTGCCACTCCGCATATCGCCGGATACTCCTATCAGGGCAAGCAGAACGGCACAGCTATGGCAGTACGCGCCGTGGCCCGGCATTTCGGGAT
>CAVEHG010000183.1:0-2628 GCA_963615405.1 bacterium
CTTTCAGTCAATGCGCTCCGCAGTCCTTGACGCTTTCGGGAAGCTGTTTCCCGAAAAATGCAGATTTGAAAAATAGCCTGTCTCAGATTTTCACTGCCAGACGGTTTGAGATCCAGGTTTCGTACATCTCTTTCTGCTGCGGATCGGCTGACTGCAGTGAGTTCATACATCCGAATTTGAGATTCTTCTGTGAATCGGCCCAGTCCAGCTTGGACTTCAGATAGTCCAGACTCTTGGCTCTCCGGATCATCAGACACAGTCTTTTACGGCTTTTCAGTATGACTTTGCCCTGACTTTTCGCGAGCACATAGAAAAATCCCTGAACATTGAACTGCTCGGCATCTCTGAAGCGGTGACGGACGTTGCGTTCAATGCACTCCGGATGGCTTGTGAAGAAGGACTCCAGCACGCTTTTCAAAATCGGATGGGGTTCGTGCGGAAGTCTGAAGAAACGTCTTGCCCCTATGATTTCGGCTCCGTTGAGCAGCGAGTCCTTGTAGGTGAACCGTTTGTGCCCGTTCTTTTCCCGGCGGACCGCACGGCTTATTTTCATAAGCCAGGAACTGTATGTGCTTGAATAGCATACGACCTTGTCATCTCTGAAGAGGTCCTCCACTTTGGACGGGTTGGCAAAGAAGAAATCGTCATTCATATATATGAACTTCTCGGACAGACCCGGGATGCGCCACATCATTGTCTCCACCGCGATGCTGTTGAATACCGGAAGATATTGCTCAAAGCCTTCGAACAGATCGTTCTGGTCAACGATTATTATCGGCACCCTGTTGTCCGGGAAATTCGTCTCAACGAAACTGTCCAGTCCGGGATTCTGTCTGTTCGTAATGATGAAAATGCGTCCCACATACGGAGCAAAGCGAAGGATGGAAGCCACGGCAAACCGTATCTCGTTAGCCTGAAGGAACCTCTCGTTGCCGGCGATGTCAATCAGTTTGTCTTCTCCTTTTGATGTCAGATATTTGCTTCTCTCGGCTTTCAGCACCGGATCGTTTCCGTTTACCCAGGTCAGTACAGCGTCGATTTTCTCCCGGTCAGAAACATTCTCCGGAACAGGCGTTTTGAGGTCGTTCTCAGTCATTGTGTGGAATTGTTGTTGTCAGGTTAATGTGTAAGGCCCCATAGCAGGCGCGAACAGTCAAAAAAGATGCGTCATATCGGCAAAAGGTTGCAGCGTATTCAGCTTTTTTCCGCAAGCGCACAAAAAAGAGGATGACTTTTGGGTCACCCTCTCCAATATCTGTGCTGAAAATTTCTCCTTATGCGCCGAAGTTGTCGTACAGGATATTCTCAGGCGGCACACCCAGCGAATCCAGCAACCCGTTCACGCTGCTCACCATCATAGGCGGACCGCACATGAAGTACTTGATGTCCTCCGGAGACTCGTGGTTCTTGAGGTAGGTCTCGTTCATCACATTGTGTACGAAACCGGCCGTGTAAGCCACTCCGGCGGCATCTGCCTTCGGATCCGGACGGTCGAGAGCGAGATGGAAATGGAAGTTCGGGAATTCCTTTTCGATCTGGGCGAAATCCTCAAGATAGAAAGCCTCGACAAGCGCACGCGCGCCGTAGAAGAAATGAACTTCCTTCCTGGTTTTCTGAGTCTTGAAGAGTTCCATGATATGGCTGCGGAGAGGAGCCATTCCGGCACCTCCGCCGACGAATACATATTCCTGTGAATCCGGGTCGTTCTTAGGGAGAAGGAACTCTCCGTAAGGACCGCTGATGATGACCTTGTCACCCGGTTTGCGCGTGAACACATAGGATGAACCGATTCCCGGATTGACCGGAAGCAGTTTCGGGCCGAGCTCGCGCGGGACGCTCCTGTCGAAAGGAGGCGTGGCGATGCGGACATTGAGCTTTATGATGCCCTTTTCACCAGGGTATGAGGCCATTGAGTAGGCGCGGATGGTGGGAGTAGGGTTTGAAGCGTGAAGCCCGAAGAACCCGTATTTCTCCCAATCTGCCTTGTACTCGTCGCTGACGCTGATATCCTTGAAATCAAGTTCGTAGGCAGGGATGTCGATCTGGATGTACTCACCGCTCTTGAATTCGAGATGCTCGCCTTCAGGAAGCTTGACAGTGAATTCCTTGATGAAGGTCGCCACATTGTCATTGCTGATGACCTCGCATTCGAGTTTCTTGACTGAAAGCGCAGAATCAGGGATGACGATTTTCATATCTTCCTTGATCTTTACCTGACAACCGAGTCTCCAGTGGTCATTGATCTGTTTGCGGTTGAAGAAGCCCACCTCAGTAGGGAGGATCGTTCCGCCTCCCTCAAGCACGCGGCATTTGCACTGTCCGCAGTTGCCTTTTCCACCGCAGGCCGAAGGAAGGAAAATTTCCTTCTCGGCGAGAGTGTGGAGCAGGTCGCTGCCGGGAGTGACATCCACTTCTTTCTTTCCGTCGTTGATATTTATCTTAACGGTTCCTTTCGGGGTCAGCCTGGCCTTGATGAACAGGAGGAGAGCCACCAGAATGAGAGTTACGACGGTGAACACCGCCATAGCTCCGAGAATTGTAAGTGTCATTTCATTCATTGTCGAATCCTCCAGTTAAAGTTGAATTCCCATAAATGTCATAAATGCCATACCCATCATACCGACGGTG
>CAVEHG010000184.1:0-2621 GCA_963615405.1 bacterium
GGATGCGGATGGGAAAATCAGTGCGATGACGGTAAAATATTGCAGCGGAGGCAAGGTCCTGCATACAAAAGAATATAAAATAAGTTATTGAATATGAAAAGACTGGCGATTTTGCTCATGGCCGCGACTGCGGCGCTTTTCTGCGCTTCCTGCCAGAAAGTTGAAAAACCACACAAGAAGGACACAGTGACGGTTGCGACGGTTCCGTCCGGGTTGCAGTCCCCTCTGGAAGGGACAAAAACAATCACAATCTGGCCGACAGCCCATTGGGAGGCCACGGTCGATGTGGACTGGATCACCGTCGAACCCTCAAGCGGGGAACGCGGCACCCAGGAGGTGAAACTCCACTACGAAGAAAACTTCACCCCTTCCGTACGCACGGGAATCGTTACATTCACGGCGGCCGAGGGGTCGGACACGTATACTTTAACACAGAATTTCTAACGGGATGAAATTTAGGTATTCCATAATTGCGCTGTTGTGCGCTCTGCTTTCAACCTCGTGCGGAGACTTTCTCAATCAGTATCCGAGCAACAAGGTGACAAATGACAAAATCTATCTCACGGAGGACGATTTCGAACAGGCCGTGCGCGGATGCTACGCCAGACTCACCACCCAGCTTTCCTGGCATATAAACGAGCTTGCGTTCCGCTCCGACGAGGCACATCTGGACGATATGACCACATCCACGCAGGAGAGGTATGCGAATGACCATTTCCTTGAACTCTCCACGGCTGGTATGTTTCAGAACATCTGGTCCGCGTGGTACAGCGGCATCGACAGGTGCAACGACCTTCTCGACCACATCGGCTCGACCACGCTCACCCTCCCCGACACCTATCAGGCCGAAGGCAGGTTCCTGCGGGCGTGGTTTTACTTCAACCTTTACCGGACATTCGGGTCAGTGCCGATAGTGACCTCGGTCGTGTCTCCGGCACAGGCGCGTGCGGTTCCGCGTTGCGAAACCTCCCAAATGCTCAGCCTTCTGGAAGAAGACCTTACCTTCGCGGCTGAACATCTTCCACAGTCTCGTACCAGTGAGTCTTCGAGAGTTACGGTGATGGCGGCGAAAGCCCTGCTTGCGAAGGTCTATCTCACTTTCGGCAAATATCCCGAAGCGGAACAGATTCTTTCCGGCATTCAGGATGATTCGTTTTACGGTCTTATGCCGACAACTGCGGATGTCTTCGACTGCGCGAACAAATTGAACAAGGAAATGATATTCTTCGTTTACTTTGACAACTCCAACGACTCCGGTCACGGGGCCTGGTGGACTGTGAGCAGTCTGTCCAACATACAGAACCCGGATCCGGATTTCCTGTCCATTTATGACAGCGCTGACAACCGTCTCCCGCTCATCTCAACCTACAAGAAGGTGTCTTCGACCAACTACCTGATGCTTAAATGGTACACGCCGTTCGATGCAGTGTACACAACGCAGGTAAGTTCCGACTTTCCGCATATCCGCTTCGCCGATGTCGTGCTTATGATGTCGGAGGCCCTTGCCCGGCAGGGAAAAGTTTCCGAGGCGCTTCCATATCTCAACAAGATACGCACACGCGCAGGCCTTCCGGCGCTTGGCTCGGCTGACGTCCCTGACGGTGATCAGTTCATCAGGGCGCTCGCCGATGAAAGGGGAAGGGAATTCGCCCTTGAGGGACAGAGATGGTACGACCTTGTGCGTCTCGGCCTGGCGGTCAACCTTTTTAAAGATTTAGGCTATACCATTGACAATCATAATCTTCTTTTCCCGATTCCCTGGGAGGAGATACACATTGTCGACAACAGTGACATTCTTTGGCAAAATCCAGGTTTTTAAGCAATGAAAAGGATAATTCTGCTTACATTACTCGCCGGAGCCGCGATAGCGGTTTCCTGCAATCCGGAGACAAAATATCAAGCCGATTTCGACCGGTACATCATCTCGGATCTGAACGCCGTCCCCGGGGATGAGGAGGTCGTTCTCAGCTGGACAATGAAAGACGGCTGGTCTCCGGTGGACTATCTCGTCACCTACAATGACGCGCAGGGAAAGAAGGTCAGTTCCAGAACGGAAAGTACCGGGACCTCGTATGTCGTCAGTGGGCTTGAGAATGATGTGAATTACGTGTTCTCGGTTCAAGCAGTGTACAAGGGTGACCGGCTTTCCGGTTCAGTGAAGGCAAGCGCGACCCCTGTCACTTCACGCATCGCCGTGTCGGGATACAATCTCGCTGCGACCGACGGAACAATCACCGCAAGCTGGACTCTCCCGGAGAGCGAAAACTGCACGGGGATTACTCTCGTCTGCAAGTCTGGTGACGATGTGGTCGAGACCAAGACCCTTCCCGCTTCGTCCCGCGAATGCGTGATTGAGGGACTCATCAATTACAATGAATACGAGGTGACTGTCGAGGTGCAGTATAAGAAGGGCCCGTCAGAGCCGGTGAGCGCGAAGGCGACCCCTGTCGGCGGTCCGGCTCTCTGCTCGGTTCTGTATTCCGAGACCTACTCAGGGCAACTCAACACTTTCACCTTCAATTCGACTGATTATCCGACGGCAACGGACATAACCTGGACCTTTAACGACGGAAAGACGGCCTCCGGAACCGAGGTGCAGCACCGTATCTGGGGAACGGGCG
>CAVEHG010000185.1:0-2591 GCA_963615405.1 bacterium
TACAAGAAGACCACCCTCATCGCCCTCGCAGTAGGTTTTATCGGAGTGGTAATCCAGTGGCTCTCCAGCCGCGCATTCCTCGGAGGTTCAGCAATATATGTCTACCTCCTCGGCGCATTCATCTGCGGTTTCTGCGTATGTATGCTGAACACGGTGGTGAACCCTATGCTGAACATCCTCGGCGGCGGCGGCAACAAGGGCAACCAGTACATCCAGATCGGAGGTACGATGAACTCTCTTGTAGGAACCCTTACTCCGCTTCTCGTGGGACTTCTCATCGGTACCGTTACCGCTGAAACCAAGATGAGCGACGTGGCTCCGCTTCTCTTCATCGCAATGGGCGTATTCGCCGTAGCGTTCATCATCATCTCATTCGTGAATATCCCTGAGCCTGCTGCAGAGCGCGAGAACGTCAAGTACGAGCACAGCGCATGGAATTTCCGTCACTATGTTCTCGGCATCATCGCCATCTTCTTCTATGTGGGCATCGAAATCGGTATCCCCGCACAGCTCAACTTCTACCTCTCCGATCCTTCTGACAAGGGAGCCGGCATTCTTCTGAACGGTGCCGCCATCGGAGGTGCAATTGCCGCCGTTTACTGGCTGCTTATGATGGTGGGCCGAATCTGCAGCTCCGCCATTTCCGGCAAGGTAAGCACTCGCACACAGCTTATAATCGTTTCTTCAGTGGCAATCGCTCTGGTGATCGGAGCCATCTTCCTCCCGAAGACTGTCACCATCTCAATGCCAGGTTACAGCGCAGACAACGGCTTCCAGATGTTCAATGTTCCTGCAAGTTCACTTCTTCTCGTCCTCTGCGGTCTCTGCACTTCACTTATGTGGGGCGGCATCTTCAATCTCTCCACTGAAGGTCTTGGAAAATACACCGAACAGGCTTCCGGCATCTTTATGATGATGGTTGTCGGCGGAGGGATAATGCCTCTCCTCCAGGAATTCCTCGCCGGAAAAATAGGCTATATGGGTTCTTACTGGCTCGTTGCGGCAATGCTTGCATACATTCTCTACTACGCCCTCATCGGCTGCAAGAATGTTAACAAGGACATTCCTGTCGACTAATCAGAAAAGGGAAAGGTTATGTCAGAGTCATTTGACAAGCAGTATGTCCTTGGCATAGATGTCGGGGGACAGACAACCAAAATGGGCGTTGTTGACGCCCGCGGACAGGTTCTTGCGCAGACGGTGATCCGCTCGGACAACTACACGGATGCGGATCCGTATCTCGACGAAGTGGCTGCCGCGCTCAAGAAAATCATCGCCGAGGCCGACGTTGAAGGAAAGGTTCGCGGAATCGGAATCGGAGCGCCGAACGGAAATTACTACACCGGAATGGTGGAGATGGCTCCGAATGTTGTCTGGGCCAGGTCCAGAGCAGTGCCGGTTGCGGAACTCCTCAGCAAAAAAATGGACGGCATTCCTGTGGCGCTCACCAACGACGCCAATGCTGCTGCAGTGGGCGAAATGACCTATGGCGCGGCCCGCGGAATGAAGAACTTCATAATGATCACTCTCGGCACCGGAGTCGGAAGCGGCATCGTCATCAACGGCGAGGTCGTTTACGGTCACGACGGTTTTGCGGGTGAGCTCGGTCACGTTAGGATTGTCCGCAACAACGGCCGCCAGTGCGGTTGCGGAAGATACGGCTGCCTTGAGGCGTACTGCTCCGCAATCGGAGTCGCACGCACGGCAAGGGAGTGGCTTGAAATGAGCGAAGAACCGTCATTGCTCCGCGGCATCGACAACATCTCCTCAAAGGATGTCTATGACGCAGCAAAGGAAGGCGATGACCTGGCACTTCGGGTGTTCTCCTACACCGGCCGCCTTCTCGGAGAGGCTTTCGCTGACTTCATCGCGTTCAGCGCCCCTGAGGCAATCGTCCTTTTCGGAGGTCTGGCACGCAGCAAAGAATTCCTCACCGAGCCTATCCTTGAGGCAATGAACGGCAATGTGCTCAGCATCTGGAAGAACAAGGTTCAGCTTGTATATTCTTCGCTGAAGGAGTCGGATGCTGCCATTCTTGGCGCCTCGGCTCTTGCCTGGGAGTTGTAAAAACCGCCTGTGCAGCGCGTCTGACTGCGTTGCATTTCGGAGAAATAAAGAGGGTGACCGAAAGGTTACCCTCTTTTTTTGTGCGGCGTCTGGCGGAATGCGTGATGCAACCCTGTTCCCTTAACCGTGTTTGCAATCTTGTCAAATCCACGGGGATACAAAGCAGCGTCTCAGCAGTAAAGGACAATGTCCGTTACCTTCAGGAGTCGTTGACGGCTTGCAGATAGACATAGTACCCGTATGGAAATGGCTACTGGAGTAAGAGAAGCGGCGCAGGAGTTTCTACACTTCGGCGAAATGCTTTTTGAGTACGGGCCAGTGGCAGGTGTGGGCGACGCTGTGCTTCGGAAGGAGGGATCAGAAAACCGGAGCAACCATTTCATTTCATTGATTTTCGTGATTACTGCCAGCAGAGATAATTCTTTTTTGCACAAAAGTTGATAAATTTGCACCCGCCTTCGGAGGATGAACTTCAGACGCGCTGAAAAAGAGAAAAAAACGTTCAAATTTCTACTGTAGGAATA
>CAVEHG010000186.1:0-2581 GCA_963615405.1 bacterium
CACAAAGATACTTCAATTTGACAACTCGCAAAGGGATTTTCAATTTGATTTTATCGTAAGAATCCATAAGTTCGACACTTGCGAAACTATAGAAAAATAGTTAGATTTGCAGGATATTAGTGACACTAACACTATGAGCATACAGACAGAGAAAATCAAGGAACTGGTCAAGAAACGGGAAACCGCTTCACTCGGAGGCGGACAGTCCCGGATAGACGCCCAGCATTCCAAGGGCAAACTCACTGCAAGAGAAAGAATTGCACTGCTTCTTGACGAAGGAAGCTTCGAAGAATACGATATGTTCGTCCACCACCGCTGCCACAACTTCGGAATGGACAGGACCCACTTCGACGGCGACGGAGTCGTGACCGGACAGGGCACGGTTGAGGGAAGAGTAGTCTTCGTGTTCGCCCAGGACTTCACGGTCACGGGAGGCTCGCTTTCCGAAACTATGGCAGCGAAAATCTGCAAGGTGATGGATATGGCTCTTCGAAGCGGCGCCCCTTGTATCGCTCTCAACGACTCCGGCGGCGCTAGAATCCAGGAAGGCGTTTCGGCGCTTGCGGGATATGGAGAGATTTTCCAGCGCAACATCCTCTCGTCCGGCGTTATTCCCCAGATTTCAGGCATTTTCGGCCCGTGCGCAGGCGGAGCGGTCTACTCCCCCGCCCTCACGGACTTCAACATAATGATTCAGGACACCTCCTATATGTTCCTCACAGGCCCTGCCGTCGTGAAAAGCGTCACCGGTGAGGTTGTGACCCAGGAGGAGCTCGGAGGCGCAAGAGTTCACGCTTCAAAGAGCGGGGTGGCACATTTTGCAGCCCCATCCGAGCAGGAAGGAATCAGGATTATCCGCGACATCCTCAGCTACATCCCCTCCAACAACCGAGAAAATCCGCCGGAGAAACCGACCGACGACCCGTACAGCCGCGCGGACTACTCCCTCAACGAAATCATCCCGGACAGCCCGAACAAGGCCTACGATATGTACGGAGTCATCTCCACGATAGTTGACGACGGAGAGTTTCTGGAGGTTCACCGCAACTGGGCTAAGAACATAATAATAGGATTCGCACATATGGGCGGAAAGTCTGTCGGGATTGTCGCGAACCAGCCTAAAGTTCTTGCCGGAGTGCTGGACATCAACGCTTCACGCAAGGCGGCGAGGTTCGTACGCTTCTGCGACGCGTTCAACATCCCGCTTGTCACCCTTGTGGACGTCCCTGGATTTCTCTGCGGCACCCAGCAGGAGTACGGCGGAATAATCGACAACGGAGCGAAACTCCTCTATGCCTACGGCGAAGCCACCGTGCCGAAAGTCACCGTCACCCTTCGCAAGAGTTACGGCGGAGCGCACATCGTGATGAGCTGCAAGCAACTTCGGGGAGACGTGAACTATGCCTGGCCAAGCGCCAACATCGCGGTTATGGGCGCCGACGGAGCCGTGGAGATTCTCTACTCCAAAGACCTCAAGGCTGTCGAGGACCCCGAGGCGCGAAAGGCTCTCAAGGAGGAAAAGAAGAAAGAGTACGACGATCTTTTCTGCAATCCTTACTACGCGGCATCCTACGGCTACATTGACGATGTAATCGAGCCGGCGAACACACGGTTCAGGGTCATCCGCGCTCTGGTACAGTTGGAGGGGAAGAAGGTGGAAAATCCTAAGCGGAAACACGACAACCTGCCGATGTAATGCGATATAAGGGATTTCAGTAAAACGAACGGATATGAGCGAGACATCGTCTATAATCAAAAATAGCCTCGGGACAGGCGCAGTGAAGGGGGGAAATGAAGTTGCCGCGGCAATTGCCGTGGCGCTCTCCCTCCACGCAGGCGCCAACATCCACGACAGGGAAAGTTATGTCATAACCATCAGGAGGAAACGCCGTGATGGTGATGTCGTTTTTATTGATTAACAGTGATGTCGTTTCATAGATTAAAAAGAACAACTCACTGAGTTATCATTAAGAGACACACATAATTATGGAAAAATACAGTTTGAAGATTAACGGAAATCCTTACGAGGTTGAAATCGGCTCTTATTCGGGGTCGGAAGCCACTGTGAGTGTTAACGGTGAAGAATACACAGTTCAAATCGCTCAGGATGAGGCGGAAGACGCGGCCCGAACTGCCGAAAAACCTGCCGCAGCCCCGAAGGCAACGGAAAGCGCGAAGCCAGCCACGGGCGGAGTGGAAGTCACCGCTCCCCTTCCGGGAGTAATCGTAGAGATTAAAGTCACTGAGGGACAGAGCGTTAAGGCAGGAGAATGCGTTGCAGTGCTTGAGGCGATGAAAATGGAAAACGAGATTGAAGCGACTGCAAGCGGAACCGTCACGGCAATCTGCGCCGCAAAAGGCGATTCAGTCCCAGAGGGAGCTGTCATAATAAGAATCGGATAGGAAAATTTGGCAATTGACATTTGAATTTGAATTTGACGCCACTCCAGTAGGATTTGAACATCCTGGCCATATAATACATTTACAAAAAGTCGCATTTTGGGGTGAAAAATTCCGCTTTTGAGGGTAAATGTTTACGAAACGGCTCACTTTTTGCAAATTTGGCACGCCGTCAAGCGAC
>CAVEHG010000187.1:0-2554 GCA_963615405.1 bacterium
CCCATATACTCCACCATTCCGCCGGTCACCGTGTATTGCGGTTTCCCTGCCAGCACCGAACTGAGCGTGCTTTTACCTGCGCCGTTCGGTCCCATAAACGCGTGAACCTCCCCCTTCCTGATTTCGAGGTCTATGCCCCTGAGGATTTCCTTCCCTTCGATTCCGGCCCTCAGACCCTCTATTTTAAGTATGACGTCAGACATATGTATATATTCGTAAATATTTGATAATCACTATATTTTCGCAAAAAACGTTCGCCTCCTGCGGGATTGTCTCCGCCCCATAAAAATCCGCCTACCGGAATCAGGCATTCTTCCGATAAAGCTTCATCCACGAAACGAGCGAAACTATGCCGTTTACAAGGTACAATCCGCAAACTATCGGCATAAACACGTGTCCCACAGAGATATGCAGTACAAGCTGGGTGATATTCACCAGGAGCCAGGCAATCCAGCAATCCCATTTCTTGAGCGCGGAGAGAAATTGGGCCACGAGTATCAGCACCGTCACGCAAGCATCCAGATACGGAACCGGGTCGGCTGGGAACTTGCCCGGTGCCCAGACTGTACCGAGCTGATGCAGAAGCCATCCCCAGACTCCGGCGAGGATGAATACTGAAGCTGTGGCGACCGCCCTCTGCGGCCAGCTCAGCATTGAAACCCTAAGGGCACCGTTGTCCTTCGACGACTGTTCGCCCGCCTTCGGATGCGTCCATCTCCAGTGTCCGAGCACATTGATTCCCAGTGATATAGGCTGAAGAATCAGGGACGC
Source organism: bacterium (assembly GCA_963615405.1). Taxonomy (GTDB): domain Bacteria; phylum Bacteroidota; class Bacteroidia; order Bacteroidales; family UBA932; genus Cryptobacteroides. The sequence goes on from CAVEHG010000187.1 coordinate 772, forward strand.
GTAGAGGTGTTTGTTCCAGAACATAAGGAACAGCGCGGCCGTGTAGAGGTAGCCGATCCAGAAATTGTATTTGCTGTTGCGCCCCGCGAAGAAAACGCAGGTCAGCCCCAGCACCGAAGTGATGAGGTCTATCAGCAGCACCGGCCGGTCACCGCCCAAAGTAAACAATGTATAATTTATCCAATCCATCTCTGTAATACCTTATCCCACAGAGCCCTCAAGCGAAACTGACAGAAGTTTCTGAGCCTCGACCGCGAACTCCATCGGCAACTTGGCGAGAACCTCTTTCGCGTAGCCGTTCACGATCAGCCCAACGGCATCTTCCGGGCCTATCCCCCTCTGATTGCAGTAGAACAGCTGGGCTTCGCTGATTTTCGAAGTCGTCGCCTCGTGCTCCACCACCGCAGTCGGATTCGCGTTCTGAATGTCCGGGAAAGTGTGCGCACCGCAGCGTGAACCTATCAGCAGACTGTCGCACTGGGAGTAGTTCCTCGCATTGTCCGCCCCGGGGAGCATCTTCACAAGCCCGCGGTAGCTGTTCTGACTGTGTCCGGCGGATATTCCCTTGCTGACGATACGGCTGCGGGTGTTGCGCCCGATGTGTATCATCTTTGTTCCTGTGTCCGCCTGCTGAAAGTTGTTGGTAACGGCAACAGAATAGAACTCCGACGAAGAATTGTCGCCCTTAAGTATGGTTGAAGGGTATTTCCACGTGATCGCGGAGCCTGTCTCGACCTGTGTCCACGAAAGATGGCTTCCGGACCCGCGGCATATCCCCCTCTTGGTCACGAAGTTGAAGATTCCGCCCCTGCCCTCGGCATCGCCCGGGTACCAGTTCTGGACGGTGGAATATTTCACGTCGGCATCCTTCTCCACGACAATTTCCACCACCGCCGCATGCAACTGGTTTTCGTCACGCATCGGAGCCGTACATCCTTCCATATAGCTCACATACGAGCCCTCGTCGGCGACTATGAGCGTGCGCTCGAACTGCCCGGTGCCTTTCGCGTTGATGCGGAAGTAACTGGAAAGCTCCATCGGGCAACGCACCCCTTTCGGGATGTAGCAGAACGAACCGTCACTGAAAACAGCGGAGTTGAGAGCCGCGTAGAAATTGTCCCCTGACGGGACGACCGTGGCGAGGTATTTCCTGACAAGATCGGGATGTTCGCGCACCGCCTCAGAGAACGAGCAGAAGATGATTCCCTTTTCCTGAAGCGCGGCACGGAAGGTGGTCTTCACCGATACAGAATCAAAAACAGCATCCACGGCCACTCCGGCAAGGGTTTCCCGCTCTTGAAGAGGTATCCCCAGCTTGTCGAATGTCTTTTCGAGTTCGGGGTCTATCTCCTTCGGCCCGTCACCGTCCTTTTTTGGTGCCGCGTAATATATTATGTCCTGAAAATCAATCTCCGGGATGTCGAGATGTCCCCATTTCGGAACCTCCATCTTCCTCCATTTCCGGAATGCGTCCAGACGGAATTCCAGCAGCCAGTCCGGTTCCTCTTTCTTTGCGGAAATCAGGCGTATGATATCCTCGTTCAGGCCCTTGGGGATAAACTCCTGCTCAAGGTCCGTCACAAAACCGTGCTCATACTCCTTCCCGGCGATGTTTTCGATTATATTTTTTTCTTCAGTCTTCCTTTCTTCCATATATTCCGCAAAAATACGAAAATTCCGGCAATGTTTTGTAAATTTGCAGGTTGGTTCGAATGTTAAAAGTTTTAATATCTCCGAATATATTTTTTAAAGTTTTTAATATATCTATATGTCACATTTTTCT
>CAVEHG010000188.1:0-2551 GCA_963615405.1 bacterium
GCACAAGGCCCCCGCTTCGCTGTTCTTCGCACGGCGCTTGAGCGCCTTAAAGACCTCCTATAGGGCTTCGATGACTTTGATTTTCGTAGTGAAGAAATTCTTCGAGGTGCCGAGAAGCTTGTAGTCCACATTGCTCCACGAGGCCGGTTTGTCCTCGATGCTGCAGTCCTGACCGGTGTCGTTGTCCACATAGGATGAGATGCGGGACTGATAATCCCGAACCCTGGAGGTGGCTGTTTCATAGTCCATTAGGCCGTTCCCAACCTGCACAAGACGTTTCAATTCATCGACATAAATCTGTCTGAACTCGGGAATGGCGATAAGACGAGTCATAAGTTTGCCCATATTTCCCCACTGGAGAGGATTCTGTTTCGCTGGGTCGTAGGTATTGGATGTGCCGAGGGTATTGTCGTAGTCGAAGGGAAGGAAATAGACCTTGTAGTCGAGCCTGTCCTGGGAATTGAAGTAGAGATAGTAGTTGTTGCCGTTGTTCCAGTGGTCATCCCACATCCCCACTGCCACGTTCACAGCATAGGTTTTCATCAGCAGTTCCACATCGCAGACCTGTTTTATCCAGGTTGTGAAACTCTCGTCACCCTTCCCGTTGAGCTTCGCAATAAAATCCTTCAGCTGGGCAAGAGCGGTGTCATAGTCGGCACCTGTTTCCTTGAGTTCGTAAGTGTATTCGTGAGAATTGTCGTCCTGTCCGAAGTTGGCGTTCACTGATTTCAGGTCCGCTGGGCCGTTGGATGTGTAACAGCATTTCCAAAGGTTTCCTCCGGCAGAGGAAAAATCACTTTCGTGCCTTTCGAGATACTTGTTGTCGTATGGCTCAATCATAGTGTAAACCCCGTAGTATGCCGGTTTGCTGTCGCCTTCCACCTTCACCCAGACCCTGCAGTAAACAGCCTTCCCCATTGTCCACACTCCTGCGCGTGAGAAAAGGTCGTAGCAGAATGGCTCGCGGACATATGTCGGGTCATTGTTGAACCATTTGAAGGTCATCTTACTGATTCCGTGGATCTTATGTTCTTTATCCTTAACGAATTTGCGAAGATTCACGCCCCAGTGGCAATGCTGCCATTGGGCGGAGTTCGTCTGATGCTTTCCGTCCCCCACCTTCTTTTCCGGACGCCTCCGTGAAGTGTTTCCGCGCAGCCTTGCCCCGGCATCCTTGATTTCATAGACATCACTCCCCTTGCGGTAGGTCACGTCACAATGGACATATTCCTTGGTCTTCTCGTTTTTATCGTATAGCGCCAGAAGACTGTTCCATTCGTTGAGACTGAAACTGAGAGTGATTTCCGGAATGACTGAGGAGTCCCAGACATATTCAAGCCCGTCAGCAGCCTCAGAGCCTCCTGATGAGTTCCCTCCCTTATCCTCCGAAGATTCGCCGCCCTGGTTCATCATATCCGGCGACCATCCGCTCTCTTTTCGGCATCCGCCCGCAAGAAGAGTCAGCGCCGCAAAGACAAATATTATATTTCCTGTTTTCATGAAGTATACGCACTGAACTGCAAACTTACATAAAATTTGCGAAAGGTTGTCCACCCTCCAATTTCAAGCGCAGCCGCTTGGCAGTCAGACAGCCACGAATAGCAATAATCTCTCTTGCAACCTTGTTGCGGAAGAAAGGAAGTACCTTTACCGACGGAAAACGACATTAAACATGAAAGGAGACAACAAGGAGTTTTGGCAGAGATATGCCAAGTGGTATGGCCCGCTGATGAATGTGACGGGCAAAGGGTTCTACCGGAATCTGTGTGAGGATATTACTGAAGATTTTTCCGGTACGGAAAAGGTTCTGGAACTGGCCTGCGGATCCGGACAGCTGTCATTTATGCTTGCGAAAAAATGCGGGAGTCTCATCGCGACCGATTTTTCCGAGAATATGGTCGAGGCCGCCAGAAAGAAGGATGACGGCAGCATCCCAGGACTGAGTTTCGAGGTAAAGGATGCAACCGCAACGGGTTATGCTTCAGGAATTTTCGATGTGGTCGTCATCGCCAATGCCCTTCACATAATGCCGGATCCGGATGCGGCCTTGTCAGAGATTCGAAGAATTCTGAAACCCGGCGGACGGCTTTTCGCTCCCACATTCGCGCTTGATGAGGGGAAGACATTCAAGCCTTTCGTGAAACTTATCTCTCTTTTCGGCTTCAATGCCTGCAACAAATGGACATTGGAGGAACTTCTTGATTTTATCGAATCCCGTGGCTTCCGTGTAACAACCCACCGCCTCGTCTCAAGCGGTGTTTCACCTCTAGCTGAAATCGAAGCCGTCCGCATTGATTGACAAGAAACACGACACTTGGAGACCTGTGTTTTAGACCCCTCCCGTCCCCTCGAAGGGGAAGTCGTGCTACGTGCGCATGTGTTTTAGACCCCTCCCGTCCCCTCGAAGGGGAAGTCGTGCTACGTGCGCACCAACGCACAAGGGCTACGCTTCGCTGTTCTACGCACGGCGCTTGAGCGCCTACGGGATAATCGCTACAAGGCGGCACAAGCCGCCGCGACGTAGTGACGGAGTGTAACGGAGGAACGGAGT
>CAVEHG010000189.1:0-2523 GCA_963615405.1 bacterium
AGGAGTTCACTCTTCACAACGTCCTCGATTTCTCAGCCCGCAAGAGTCAGACTCTGGTAGAGAACGTGACAAACACGCTCCACATTGTCCTGGCGGCTATTTTCGGCCTGCTCTGCGGGGGAGTAGCCCTCGCCGCCTGGAGTGAAAAGCGCACTGGGAGAGTTTCCTGACTTCAGTCAGCCCAGACGATGCTTCGGGAAAGATCCGGGTTGACTTTGATTTGAACTTTGAGAGTTTCGTCGGGAAGAAGGTCCTCGACGTTTTCCGGCCATTCCATCAGGCAGAGATTGCCGCTGTCGAGGTAGTCGTAAAGGCCGATGTCAAGCGCCTCTGAATTTTTCGTAATCCGGTAGAAATCAAAATGATAGATACTTTCGCCGGATGAGGCGATGTATTCGTTCACGATTGTGAAAGTAGGCGAGCAGACGGGCTCGTCCACGCCAAGCCGCCTGCAAAGCGCGGAGGTGAAAGTGGTCTTTCCCGCGCCCATAGGAGCATAAAAGGCTATAAGCCGATGATTTCCAATCTGTTCCAAAAACTCCCCGGCCGCCCTGTCCAGCTCCTCAGTATTTTTGATTTCTATCCTATGTTCCATAACGCCGCAAATGTACACAAAAATGTCTGAAATCGTTTCCGTATTATATTTTATTTCGTTTCTGCCACTATATTTGTTGCAATGGGGATATGAAATATAATGTCTTTTTGTGATGGATTTCTTATAATGGCACATTCCTGAACATCTCTTGAATATGTGCGACTCTTTTAATGAGTTCCTCAAAACTAAGCGGATTTTCTTCATAGATAAAGCTGCGACACATTTGGGCATAGTCGATCTTGAATGCATTCAGAATTTCTCCTTCCGGAACGAACGAAATGGCTTCTGGCAGGTCCTTGGAATAATCAACATAGCCTGGATGATAGAACCTTTCCCTGTGTTTGATTATATCCAGATAAAACTTGCCGTCAGAGAGGGCCTGAGGCATATAGCTGGTATGTGATAGTTTCTCCAGATCGTAAAGATGTCGGGACATCCTGCTACTCCTGGGATTATTCTTCTGAAACTCTTCACTCAGAAGAAAAGCCTTCTCAAGAAATGTTCTTGCGGAAGAAACGGTTTTAATTGTTGAAACGAAGCCGCTATCTACGTCTTCGCCGTAACGGCGAGCATTGACTTGCTGGACAAGGGACGAAATCTCTTTATTCTCAAATGGTTCTGTCATTGAGAGACAGCTTATCTCGATTTTTACTATAGGCATCGCATAACTCTTCTCTCTCGTATATAATGACGGGTATCGCACAAGAAGAACGGACGGGTCTTTATCGTGTGGAATCTTCTCCGCAGCATTGCTCTCCTCCTGCGCTTCATTCTCTGCGATGACTTTCGCCGTGCTGAGCCCAATCCCGGCGAAGACGGAAACCAATTCATTCTTCAACTCTCCGAAAATGAAATCTTGACTTTTTTCCCGAAGGTTGTGTATTTGGGTATTGCTGCGACAACGGGCACAAGCAAGTCTCTGTATTTCAAGGAAATATCTCCGATCAAGAACAATATCAATATCCTCGCTGAATCGGCTGATGATATTCCAGCCTTTGCTCAAGCTTGTGCCGCCCTTGAATAATATATACGACCCTATGCTTGTCTTGGACAAGGCAAAAAGGATAGCTGTCACCCACCAATCTTTCTCCGCCGCCGCTTCGTCGATATTTTTCTCTTTCACGACATTGTCAATAAGCACTCTACGCTCATTTGGGGAACAATCAATCCATTTTGCCATAATATTCTAAGTTGTTATGTTCGTGATAAAATGAGTTTTCTTATCCACTCCGGAGACAATCGCAAATCTGCCTCGAACCTTTTATCCTTCGGAACAGATGCTAAAATTCCCGGTATTTTCGTTTTAATATTTTCTGTGACATTGCGTCGTCCTATACTCTGAAGGGCGTGCACAAGTGTACATACCATCTCGTTTTTATACTCAAAATTTCGAGGGGCTGCATTTTTGAGCAAGACGACCTTCCCTCCGATATTCAATTGTCGTCTCGTTCCTGATGTGAGGAAGCAAGTCTTCACCGGCACCTGTTCGCTGAGCGAGAGCATATTCGCCGCAGTCTCGCCTGTCGGAATTATCTTCGCCTTGTCTCGTTTGGCGATTTCTCTGACAATATTTTCAACAGGAGGAAATGCCGCACCGAAGCGAGTTCTTCGAACCTTTAGATAAACTCCTTTGGATATGCGTTCAAGAAGTCCCTCTTTCTCAAATGTCGAAAGAAGTTTGGACATATATCCTTGGTCAAAACCTGCGAACGAAGATGCGAAGAACACCGTCCCATATTTTGCGCGCGTCACTATTCGTTTAATTTTTTCTATATCAGTCATTTATCCCTTATTTTTTGTTGCAATTTTAGTCGAAATAATTGCAAATTTTTCCGACTTCAAAGTTAAGGATAAATTCTGAATATAAGTTAGGTGGCGCACTGAATTTCCCACCCCCTGCAGGCACTCTCAGATTGTTCGGGTTTTGT
>CAVEHG010000190.1:0-2479 GCA_963615405.1 bacterium
CGGCGATGAAAAGGAACAGCGCGAAGATTGTGTCGTGGTGGCGGAACCCCTCCCATTCCACGTGGCCCATCTGCTGAGCGAGCCAGCATCCGTCTCCGCCCGGAAAGAGCGAACAGATGCCCGCGACAAGAGGACTGAGCCCAGTGATAAAAAGCATATCGAAGCCTCTGAGGGCGTCAAGCGATGTGAGTCGTCCCCCCGAAGGGGCGTTTATGGTGTCGTTTTTTGTCATATAGGGAACCATTGTAGGAATTTTACCGGGAATCTCTTAACTCGCGCTGTCCATCGATGATTTTTTCTCCGATTCAGCCCAAATTCTGCGACAGCCTTCCCCAACTAAATGGAGTTACGGCTCTGTATCGGCCCGGTCATTTACTGCACACGGCGGAGAAGATCCTCTTTATAGGACTCTAGCGAGAATGTCTTCGGCCGAGTCATCGTCTCGGTATAAACCCGTCCCTCATCATCGGTAACCTCAATTTCAAGAGTCGATGTGGCATCAGATGCCGTCACGTAGAACATATGGTTGGAATTGTACGGCTTGTTGGAGATGGAACTGCTCGCAGTAGCATTCGGGTATCTCGCACAGATATAGACGAGAATATAGAGCGGGTCATAGGCCTTATGCCTTTTCACTTCGAGTTCCTTACCGTTCTCGGTCACCTTCACTTTCCAGGAAGTGTCGTAGTCCCAGACATTGATCAGCACCTTGTTAGCCGTGCTCAGAGTGTCGTAGCCGCCGAATGCGGAGATGTTCGGGTTGTTTATGAGAACCTTATTGAGATCATAGGCACGGAACTGGTAAGCCTTGTCGCGCTCGGTTCCCTTGTAATAGGACGTGTGAACACTGCCCTTGACATCCATCACCCTGTATCCTCCCGGGGCTCCGTCCTGAGCGATGTTAAGTTCAGCGCATCTGTAGCCTCCCCACCACCAGGCAGCGCAAACCGCACCGCTGTTATGCTCCTTGAGAGCCGGATTGGAACAGATTGACCACATCTTGTGGGTGTGCCCGGTAATGAATGTGACATCGGCGAATCCTTCGAAGCATCCGGCAAGTTCGGAAGCGTTCTTGAGGCTGTAGTCCCCGTTCTGCTTGTAGAGAGGGGCGTGCATCATAACCACCACCGGAGTTGACTTGCTTACATTTGAAAGGTCTTTTTTCAGCCACTCGATATTGTCGGAAGAAACCCTCGCCTCGTAGTGACGGTCAGAAGCGGTGCCGCCGGTGGTGTTTGTGCAGTAGATGTTGTCCACAACGACATAGTGGATTTCCCCTATGTTCACGGAGTAGTAGTTCGGCCCGAGATCCTTGCGGAAACGCGTTGCAGTATCCCAGTCCACGGCATCCCAGCCGATGCCCGCGCCGTCCACGGAGGTCATCATATCGTGATCGTGATTGCCGATGGTGTTGAACACCGGAAGGTTTTTCACCTCGTCCATATCCGCGACATACTCGTCGAAGTAATACTTGGAAGTATACCAGAACTGATCCCAGGTCATATCCCCGAGCGTGAAGGCGTACATTTTTCTGCTGCCGCGGGACGACACGTAATCATTGAGTTCTTTCGTGAATTTTCCGAACTGTCCACGGTCGCTGCAGCGCGTTCCCGTAAGGTGCATGTCACCGAGGAAGAAAACGGTGTGGTTAGTCTGGTCGCCGGCATCATAGAGCGTAAAGTCCATACGCTCGGCAACTGTCGAAATATTCTGGAGATGGCGGTAGAAAATCGCCTGAGATCCCTCGCAGCCGACCTCATACCCGCTCGGAACCGTGATGAACACATAGCCGTTCTTTTTATCAGACTGCAGCTGATACACTCCCCTTTCGTCGGTTAAGGTCACAAGATAACCGTCGGAAACCTGCACTCCTTTCACACCGGCTCCATCGCAGGCGACAACACCATAGACGGTTGTTCCCTCGTCCGGGGTAATTTCAGCAATCGGTTCAGGTGTCTTGGGTGTGTACTCCGGATTCTGTTTGCTGCAGGATGATGCCGTACCGAGGATGACGGCAAAGAGAACAAAGAGCAGGGAGAAAATTCTTTTCATTTTTTTAAAATATTATATGGTTGAAAATCAACTATTTGGGCGCGATGCGGTAAAGTACCGCCGCGACAATTCCGAAAATGATGTTCGGGAGCCACAGGGCCCAGCCCGGCGGGAGAGTGTCGGTGTAGACGAACATCTCGCTGAACTTCATAAATAGGATGTAGGAGAAACTCAGGGCGATGCCGATGCCGATGTTCCAGCCTATGCCGCCGCGCCGTTTCTTCGAAGAGAGCGACACGCCCATCACCGTGAGGATGAAAGCCGAGAACGGCAGGGTGAACCTCTTGTGCTTTTCGATGAGCGAAAATTTGACATTGGCGTCGCCTCTCATCTTCTGGCGGGCGATGTAGCTGTCGAGTTCCCCGTAGTTCAGGGTCTCGACGGTGCTCTTGCGGACATAGAAATCGTCAATGGTCAGGGCTATCAC
>CAVEHG010000191.1:0-2451 GCA_963615405.1 bacterium
CCCCTGACAGGGGGTGCAGGGGGTTCAGAAGTAAAAAAAAGTGCGTGGGATTTAACCCACCCCAATACGGGTTACCCACGAACCCCAACGTATTAGGGTACATGCGAAACTTAAGTAAGACACATACGAACACACCAGACGAAATATCCCCGTACAAGATGAAAAGCCTCGACTCCCTGATGTCCCGGAGAATCCGGAAAATCCTCCTCGTCTGCAACAGCTATGACAGCTTCGCGCTTGAGGAGGACGGGCACATCGAGTACAGGATCACACGGGAATATTCCGAACTGAACCTCAGCAATCCCCCGTCCATCGAGAGAGCGGGGACCCCTGCGGAGGCGCTTGAAAAAATCGGAGGAGAAACCCGCTTCGACCTGATAATCACAATGTACAATCTCGGGGAGGTCGATGTCTTCGACTTTTCCCGTCAGGTCAGGGAGATATCCCCGGGAACCCCGATAGTCCTGCTCTGCTCGTTCTCAAAGGAGATTTACCGCCGGATTGCGCAGAGGGACACATCCAGCATCGACTATGTCTTCTGCTGGGACAACAACCCCGATGTCATAATCGCAATCATAAAGCTGCTTGAAGACCGGCTCAACGCCGACAGCGACATACTCGGAATGGAAGCGCGGGCAATCCTGCTCATCGAGGACTCCGTGCGATACTACTCCACCTACCTTCCGCTGCTCTACAAGCTCGTTCTCCAGCAGAACAGCGAATCCATCTGCGACACCCTCAACGAGGAACAGCAGATTCAGCGCAAGCGCTCGCGTCCGAAGATCCTGCTTGCCACCTGTTACGACGAGGCCGTGGAACTCTACCGGAAATACGGAAGCCATCTTCTCGGAATCATCTCCGACATCGGCTTCGTGCTCCACAGGGGAGACAGTCCTGACACCGAGAAAATCGATGCGGGCGTGGATCTATGCCGCCTTGTGCGCGGGGAAGACCCGACAATGCCGTTCCTGATGCAGTCTTCGCAGGAAAGTATGAGACAGACGGCGGAAAGCCTTGGAGCAGGATTCATACTCAAGTCCTCCAAGACCCTCACCCACGAGCTGAGCGAATACATCGGCCGGGAATTCGGGTTCGGAGACTTCATCGCCGCCGACCCGGGAAGCGGAGAAGTCATCGCCCGCGGGCACAACCTGAGGGACTTCGAGGAAATCGTCCGCAGCATCCCCGACAATGTGCTCCGCAGCCTGTCCGACCGCAACTACATCTCCCGCTGGCTCTACGCCAGAGGTCTGTTCACGCTCGCGGACAAGTTCCGCCCGATCATTCTCAAGGCGGACGAAGACACCGCCCCGGCGAGGAACACCTATCTCAAACTGATCAGGGACTACCGTATCAGTCAGGGCACCGGGGTTATCGCCCGATTCGACGACGGTAACTACAACGACACCATACGCTTCGCCCGTCTCGGAGAGGCTTCGCTCGGAGGCAAGGCACGGGGACTCGCCTTCCTCAACCATATACTCCGGAAATATGAACTTTACGACCGCTGGGAGAATGTCCGGATAGCCGTTCCCCGAACGATTGTGCTCACGACCGACTGGTTCGACCGCTTCATTCTCGAGAACGGCCTCCAGTATGTGATCGGAGCGGATCTTTCCGACTCGGAAATTCTGTCCGAATTTGTCGCCTCCACCCTTCCGAAGGAACTGACCGACTCTCTGAGGGTATTCATCCGCACAACCCGCCGTCCGCTCGCCGTTCGCTCGTCCTCGAAACTTGAAGACTCTTACTATCAGCCATTTGCAGGAGTCTATTCCACCTTTATGATTCCGCATACGGACAATGAGGACCAGCAGCTGCGTCTGCTCTCCAAAGCGATAAAGTCCGTCTATGCTTCCATCTATTACGCCTCTTCGCGAGGCTACATCACTTCGACCGCAAATGTGATTTCCGAAGAGAAAATGGCAATCGTCCTTCAGGAAGTCTGCGGCAGCGGAGACTGCGGAAGGTGGTTTCCGGCAATCTCCGGAGTGGCACGGTCGGTAAATTTCTATCCGATAGGCAACGAGACCCCCGAAGACGGCATCGTAAAACTCGCCTACGGACTCGGGAAGGCTGTGGTTGACGGGGAACAGGTTCTGCGGTTCTCTCCGAAATTTCCCCGCAATATCCTGCAGACATCGACACCGGAACTGACGATGACACAGACGCAGACATCGATGCTCGCACTCAGCCTCAGCCCGGAAAAATTCAGGACCTCGGTGGATGACGGAGTAAACCTCGAAAGGATTCCCGTCGCCGACTGCGGACAGTTCCGCTCTTTCAGGAATGTGGTCTCGACCTGGGATCACGAGAATATGCGTATGGTTGATTCAGCCGCGCCTCAGGGACCGAAATTCATCACCTTCGCGAAGATTCTGAAATACAGGGCGTGGCCGCTCGCCGAAATCCTTGCCGTTCTGCTGGAAATAATGAAATCCGAGGTGAAAT
>CAVEHG010000192.1:0-2438 GCA_963615405.1 bacterium
CACATAATCTCTCCGCCGATACAGGACAAGTTCAGGACAAGTCTATCACAGAGACAGGACAAGTTCCACACAAAATCTGCAGGCTGTTACAGCTGCGAGATGATCTTCTTGTACTCTACCGGAGTCACTTTCAGGAACTCCCGGGCGTAGAGGTCCCAGTCCTCAAGCATCATCGCCGCCAGGGTGCTTCCCGTGTATTTGCGATGGGCGGCAATCAGCGAGCGGAGTTCTTCACGGTCGGTGTCGGTTTCCAGAAGGCTGAGCTCAATCATATCCATATTGCAGTAAAAGTCGAAGTCCCCTTCCGGATTCCAGACGTAGGCGATTCCCCCGCTCATTCCGGCAGCGAAATTGCGCCCTGTTTTGCCCAGGACTACCACCCTGCCGCCTGTCATATACTCGCAGCCGTGGTCTCCCACGCCCTCCACGACGGCAACCGCGCCGCTGTTTCTCACGCAGAACCTCTCCCCCACTACGCCGTTTATGTACATCTCGCCCGCTGTGGCGCCGTAGCCCACGGTGTTGCCGGCGATTATGTTCTCCTCGGCCTTGAAATCGGATTCGGGCGACGGGGTCACGATTATGCGGCCGCCGGAAAGGCCTTTGCCCATATAGTCGTTCGCGTCGCCGAGAAGCTTGAAGGTGAGACCCTTGCAGAGGAACGCGCCGAAGCTCTGGCCGGCGGAGCCCGTGAAATCCACAGAGATGGTCCCGTCAGGAAGAGCCTTCTGGCCGTAGAGGGCGGTTATTTCGCCGCTCAGCATCGCTCCCACGCTGCGGTCGGTGTTCTTTACCGGAACGCTGATGCTCAGCCTGTGGGCGGACTGGATGGCAGGGCGGAGAACTTCCATCAGCTCCCTGTCCTTGACCCCATCGAGATGGTGGTCCTGCTCCGAGGTCTGCACTCTGGCGTTGTTGCGGCAGCTTTCAGGGATGAAAAGCACCCTGTCAAGCGAAATTCCGTTCGCCTTCGCGCCCTCAGGGTAGGTTCTCTTTCGAAGAAGATCCGCCCTTCCGACGATTTCCTGGATGGATGAGTAGCCCATCTCGGCAAGGCGTGCACGGATGCTGCGGGCGAGGAAACGGAAATATGTGACGATGTCTTCGCTCTTGCCCTTGAAGCGTTTGCGAAGCTCAGGATTCTGTGTGGCGATGCCCACCGGGCAGGTGTTTTTGTTGCAGCAGCGGCAGACCATACAGCCTTCGGAGACCATAACCGCCGTTCCGAAGCCGAACTCCTCCGCGCCGAGCAGCGCCATAAACACCACGTCCCTTGTGCAGCGGAGTCCGCCGTCCACCTGAAGACGCACCTTGCCGCGGAGATTGTTCATAACGAGAGTCTGCTGAATCTGCGCCAGACCGGTCTCGGCAGGGCCTCCGGCGTGCTTTACGCTGCTCGCCGGGCTTGCACCCGTTCCGCCGTCCGCACCGCTGAGGAGAATCACGTCGGCCTTCGCCTTGGCAACTCCCGCCGCGATGGTCCCCACTCCGCTTTCGGAGACGAGTTTAACGCTAATCCTGGCCTTCGGGTTCACGTTCTTGAGGTCGAAAATGAGCTGCGCGAGGTCCTCAATCGAGTAGATGTCGTGGTGAGGCGGAGGAGAGATGAGGGTGATTCCCGGGATGGAGTGGCGGGTGCGGGCGATGAGCTCGTCCACTTTGAACCCTGGCAGCTGGCCTCCCTCGCCCGGTTTTGCGCCTTGGGCGACTTTTATCTGAATCTCGTCGGCATTGACAAGATAGTAGGTGTCCACACCGAATCGGCCTGAGGCGACCTGTTTTACCGCGCTTCTTGCGAGTGTCCCGTCCGGACGCGGGAGGTTCCTCTCGGGCGATTCGCCGCCCTCTCCGGTGTTGCTCATTCCGCCGAAACTGTTCATCGCTACGGCGATGGTCTCGTGCGCCTCACGGCTGATTGCGCCGAAGGAAATGGCCTCGGCCACAAAGCGTTTCATAATGGACTCTTCGCTCTCCACTTCTTCAAGCGGGATGGAAGGTCTGTCGCTTTCAATCTCCATAAGGTCGCGAAGATTCATCGGATGGTCCCTGTTCTCCTCGGCCTCGCAGAACTGAAGGAAGGCCTCGTAGTCCTTCTCGCGGACGGCCTTCTGGAGAAGTTTCACCATCTCGGGACTCCAGCAATGCCTCTCCCCGCCCTTGCGGTAGGCATAGTTTCCGAAGTCCTCCAGGTGGTCTGTCGCGCCCCCGTCGGAAAGTTCCTCCAGAGGCTTGGAGAATGCGGCTGAATGGGCTCTGAGCACATCTCCGGCCACGTCCTCGATGGTTATTCCCTCAATTTGGGACACTCCCCCGCCCATATATTTCTCAAGCAGCGAAGAGCTTACGCCCAGAGACTCGAAGAGGGCCGCACCCCTGTAGCTTCGGATGGTGGAGATTCCCATTTTGGAGAGAATCTTCAGCATTCCCTTGTTCACTGC
>CAVEHG010000193.1:0-2434 GCA_963615405.1 bacterium
GCATATCCTGAGTCGTATGCAAGACCTCCGATCTGGTAGTTAAAAGCGATGCTGAGGTCAAATCCGTAGAAATTGAGGTCAGTGCTGAAACCTCCGTAAAGGTCCGGAATAGGGTTTCCGCAGATATACTCGGTTGCAGAGGTGTATTCGGTCGTGGTGGTACGTCCGGTCACGTTTCCCTCCTCGTCGGTTGTGTCCATATACCACATCGACAGACCGTCCTCGGACACTCCGGCGTACTTCTTCATATAGAAGGTGTACATAGAAAGTCCCTCTCCATAGAAAGTATTTCCGCTCACGAATCCCGAATATCCCTCAACGGTTTTGGTCTTCCTCTCGGAAGGAAGCATCGTGATGCGGTTGCGAAGGTGAGTGAGGTTCAAGTTGATGTCCCACTGGAAGTTATCCTTGCGGAAAGGAGTGTAGTTCACCTCGAACTCCACACCCTGATTGCTCATATTTCCGACATTGGCATAATAGGAAGAATATCCCATTGAAGGTGCCACAGGGAAGGAGAGGAGCATATCGGTGGTGTTGCGGACGAAGTACTCCACGCCGCCCGAAATCATTCCGCGCAGGAAGCCGAATTCGATTCCGGCATTTATGTTCGTATTAGTCTCCCAGGTAATATCTTCCGCACCCTTTGAGCTGAACACGGTGGAAACGTTTCCGTTGGCATTTTCGATGGTGTAGACATCCGTATAACGGAAATTTCCGATGTTGTCGTTACCCTGCGAGCCCACTGAGGCCTTGAGTTTGAGGATGTCAAGCCAGCCGTAGGTCTGCTCCATAAATTTCTCCCTATTTATGACCCAGGCACCTCCCAGAGACCAGAAGTTGCCCCAGCGATGCTTAGGATGGAAGCGGGAAGATGCGTCGCGACGGAACGAGCCGGAGAAGAAGTAACGGCTGTCAAAGTCGTACTGAGCCCTTGCAAACCATCCCTCGTTGTAGTAGTCCGAACGGTATGAATCTGCACTCTGGCGGTCGATAATTGCGCCGGAGAGCTCGTCATTGCTCTGGGTGAGCATATTGCTCTTGCTTGCCGAAAGGGTGTAATACTTTGACTGATAATACTCGTGACCTGCCATCACATTGATGTTGTGACGGGAGATCTGTTTGGTGTAGTTCAATATCTGCTGAGTATTGAAGTCGATTGTGCGTCCGTGAGCCTTTGAAACGATACCCTTCTCACTTGCGAACTGTCCGAAATAAGGGTTATAAACGGATGTGGAACGGGTCTCGTCCAAAGCGACGCCGGCATTGACCGTGAACTTGAAGTCGCGTAGGAAGGTTATGTCGAAATACCCGGTGCCGTTGAAGGCGTTTCCTTCGGACTGAGATTCATTCAGTCTGGAATCCGAAAGCGCGTTGCCGTTAGGGAACAGCGAACGTTCCATCCCGGCATTGTCTCCGTTTCCGTAGTCATACCTCATTATGCCGCCTTCGGTGTAGAGGATATTTCCCTGTCCGTCACGGATATAGAGAGGATATATCGGGCCCATAGTGGAGGTGTACGCAAAAACATTTCCCGAAGAACCGCTTTCTCCGCTGTCGGAAATCTGGTTGTAACTGAAGTGGGAATAGTTGGTGTTCACCCCGAGTTTGAGCCAGGATGTCGCGTCATAATCAAAGCGTGCCCTTGCGGTGTAACGCTCCATATCCGAGTTGTAGGCGATGCCTTCGTTGTTGAGGTAGCCCAAAGAAACGAACAGAGAGGTCTTGTCGCTGGTACTTGCAAGGCTGGCATTATACTCCTGCCTCAGAGAATTTCTGTATGCGGCATTCACCCAGTTGTCCGGCTGAATCCAGTATTCTTCGCCCTTGTACACGACACTGCGTCCAAGAGTCGCCTGAGGGTTCACCTTGCCGTTGCTTCCGATAAAGTCCTGTCCGTCAGGAACTGCGAAGACCTGATACCCGAGTCCGCCCTCATCGATGGAGCCGGCCACGATGCTGTTGGCCTTCTGATGCGCCGCGGCCTCGCTCGAGCCCTGGCTGAGGTAATAGTTTTTGAGAGCCCCGTAATGGACCTCGTAGTACTGCGCCGGGTCGGTGATGTACTCGTAGTCCTGGGTTGCGCGGGAGTTGACTCCCCATTTCGCGTCAAAATTTATAACGGTCCTGCTTCCCTTCGCCTTTTTGGTCGTCACCATAACGACTCCGTTGGCACCTCTTGCGCCGTAGAGGGAGTTGGAGGCGGCATCCTTAAGCACGGTTATGGACTCGATGTCGGCAGGGTTGATGTTTCCCAAATCTCCTGAATAAGGCATACCGTCCACAACCCAGAGAGGGTCGTTTCCGGCATTGAGGGAACTGAAACCTCTCACACGGATGGAAGGAGAGGAGCCTGGCT
The DNA here is from genome assembly GCA_963615405.1 of bacterium. GTDB lineage: Bacteria > Bacteroidota > Bacteroidia > Bacteroidales > UBA932 > Cryptobacteroides. The sequence goes on from CAVEHG010000193.1 coordinate 2,357, forward strand.
GACCTGAAGAATTGGTAAGCTGCACACCGGCAACTTTTCCGGCAAGGGTCTGAGCCACATTGCTCTGCTGGCTTTTTT
>CAVEHG010000194.1:0-2412 GCA_963615405.1 bacterium
AGGTGTGCCCTGCCATTGACAGATAAATCCGTCTGACGCTCGTTGTAATATTTTTAAACAGAACCGGTTACACGCAAAAAATTTCACCCCGGCAAAAGCCGGCGTGGCACAAGACGCGTCGATTCCTTGACTCTACAGCACCGGTGTAAAGCGCGTCACCTCTATGCTCTTCTCGCACTGTTTCATCTTCGTCCCTCCAGAGGTTAAACTTTATTCAAGGGTCTGCCTGAGTAAAAAGCAGGCAGCCTTTAATTATCCTGCGGAATCACTTCCAGCTGCTCCGGCCTTATGTAGCCGGTGGCGACCCAAAGGACATTGCCGATGTTGATGAGAACCCTTTTGTTCTTCCTGATTCTCACCACATTGCCTTCAGCGCCCCTGAGCGGGCCTTCTTTGACGCGGACGTGGTCTCCGAGTTTCAGCTCCGGCCTTTCGGCCATCACTATCGGGGCATCGAACGCCGCGCACACCCTCATGAAAAGATCCATATCCCGCTCAGTCACCACAATAGGGCGGCCGGTCTCGCGTGAACGCATAAGACCCATCCGCTCGCCGATGGCGTGGCTGGACATAAATTCCCTCATTCCGGTCTCCGTGACATAGGCGAAAAGCATATTGGTGATCACCGGAGGGACAAAAGTCCGCATTCCGGATTCCTCCAGCTGCGGGGCAACAGAAATGGCGCGTACATAACGCAGGTTAAGCACGTGCCACTTGTTATCCTCATTCTCAGCGTATTCCACGGGTTCAGCTTTCAGTAAATTTCAATTCCTCATTATCTCACAAAGTTAGTCATTAATCAGAATTAAAACAAGTCCATAGAAGGGTTTTTTACCCCCCCCCGAGACTGTCTTAAAAAGCGGTCTGCTGCGTTGTGCTCCTAGTCAAAATCCTCACAACCAACAGGTTGCTGCGGTTTTGACGTCGTCGCGAGCCTTGCATCCCATCTTTTTAAGACAGTCTCCCCCCACGCGCGCTACAATGCGTCGCTGCGTTGTGCTCCTAGTCAAAATCCTCACAACCAACAGGTTGCTGCGGTTTTGACATCGTCGCGAGCCTTGCATCCCATCTTTTTAAGACAGTCTCGCCCGAAAATGCCCTGGAACACGGTCTGGGAGCACTGTGTCATCAGGACGGAAGAGGGGGTGAATAATATTACGATGAAACCACAATCGTAAAAAAGCAGTGAATTTCATGAAAAAGTGGTACTTTTGCAGGCCGAAGGGCAAAACAGAAAAAACAGGGAAGTAAATATGTTCGGAGAGGATGATTTCTCGCGGCTGGAGCTGAGTCTGCAGGCCTGCGAATCCAACTATAAATATTTCAGGGGGTTACTGAAGAATACGACGAAACTGCTTGTGCTTGTGAAGGCTAACGCCTACGGGCACGGGGCGGTGGAGTTCGCGCGTCTGATGGAAAGGCTCGGGGCGGACTATCTCGCCGTGGCCTATCCCGTCGAGGGAATGGAGCTACGCGCGGCAGGGATCCACAAGCCGATTCTGGTGCTCACAGCCGGGAGCGACTTCTTCAACGAAATTATCGACAACAACCTCGAGCCGAGCATCCCCAACCTCTGTTCGCTGAAAGCGCTCTGCTCCATACTCGAGCAGCGCGACGTGCACAACTATCCGATACACATCAAGCTGGACACCGGGATGCACCGGCTCGGATTTATGACTTCCGAACTCGGGGAGCTTGAGGAATTCCTCGCGTCGACCGACAGGGTGAAGGTGAAATCCATATTCTCCCATCTCGCGGCGGCCGAAGACCCGACGAGCGACGGCTTCACGCGGGGCCAGATTGAGATGTTCAGCAGGAACGCCTCCGCTCTGACCGATTCTCTGGGCTACAGGCCTATGTGGCACATTCTGAACTCCGCGGGGATCGAGCGGTTCCCGGAATTCCAGTACGATATGGTGCGGCTCGGAATCGGGATCTACGGCATCAGCGCACTGCCGGGAGTGAAACTCACCCCTGTCGCATCGTTCAAGTGCAAAATTCTGCAGATCAAGCATTTAAAGCCGGAGGACGGAACCATAGGCTATGGCCGCCACGGGCAGATTGCTCCGGAGGGGACTGTGATCGCGACCATCCCAGTGGGCTATGCCGACGGGATTGACCGCCACCTCGGCTGCGGCAACTGTTCTTTCCTTCTGAACGGAAGAAGGGTGCCGACAATCGGGAACATCTGTATGGATATGTGTATGCTCGACATTACGGGCGTGCCGGCGCAGGTGGGCGACACCGTGACCATATTCGGAAAGGAGCCGACAATCTCCGAACTTGCGGACATTCTCGGCACCATCCCTTATGAAATTCTCACCTCCGTCCCGAGGCGTATCGAACGTATAGTCGTCACAACCTTTCGGTTGTGAGGATTTTCGTTAGGAGAGGAACGCAGTAGACCGCTTT
>CAVEHG010000195.1:0-2372 GCA_963615405.1 bacterium
ATCCACGGGTGGTTTCCTCTCCGAAAGTCGGCATCAGGAGTCCCGTAGCTCTGTCCGGTCGTTTAGGTACGAATCCGAAGGGGAGTCCCACCGGAAGGGGCACGTCCATAATCACAGGGTATGCAGGGCCGAAAACCGTCTTCTGGGACGGCTTGGTGATGACTTTCGCTGCCGTGAGCTTAAGGTAATAGTGCGGGTGCTCGCAGTCGCAGACAGTGTATTTTCCGTCTGTGATGTTGATGGAATTGTCCGGCATCATCTTGATGTTCTTCCCGTGCAGGATTCCGTCAGCCTCCTGGGTCACTATGTTTGTGATCCGCGCCTTGCGGCTCTTGAAATTGTAGCGGAGTTCCTCCATCGTGTAGGACTTTCCACCCTGAGTCATCGTCGGCTGTCCGGTAATATTTCCGAGCGTATCCTTCGTTCCCCGGGCGTAGAGAGTCTGGGTCTGGAGGTCATATTCCATATAGTCGGCGGTGAGTTTCAGGTCATCCCCGTATGTCACGGAAACATCCCCGTAATAATAGACCATCCGCCGTCCGTCGCTGAAGTCCTCCACAATCGAGTCTCTGGCTGCGGAAAATGCCGGACGCTCCAGCGAAGATTTCCTGAGCATCGCCACGGAATCGGCCTTGAACAGGGAATCCGCAACGTGGACCGAATCCTGTACAGCTTTCAGAGAATCCGCCGCGGCCTTCTGAGCGCTGTCCAGCAACGGAGCCGAGGTTTCCGTTTCCGCCTTTTTCTGTCTCCTCCTCGAACGCCGGTCGTCCTGGGGTGAGGGGAGCACGGACGAACAGAGCACCAGCAGCGTAACCGCCGCAAGTACTGCATTCTGTAATTTATAGCTCCCTAAAGGCTTAAACATTAATTGCCTATAACTTAAATCCGCTTTCGGAACCGAAAACTTCACTGAACGTCCTTACTCAAAAAACCGTATGCCGGGCAGCCAAACCGCACCCGAAAATTCGGTTATGTGCACTTTTTTTTATAATTTTGCAACCGACAAAATTACTACTAATTTCGTTCATTAGCAAATCGTGTGCTGCATATGGCCCGTTTTTTCAGACATACCGGGGCTGGTTTCGCGCCGCATGGAGTTGCCCTCCGGCGGTTCAGGCTTGTCCGCCAGCTGTTCGGGGGCATTCTACCGCTGCTTGCCCTCCTCACGCCGACTGTGCTTTCCGCACAGGCTTCCGTGAATACTGCCGGGCAAAACCGCAGCAGGGAGTCGGGGCTCGGTCTGAATACGGTTGTCATAGATCCGGGACACGGAGGGAATGACCCCGGGTGCATATCGAAGGACAAGAAGACCAAAGAGAAGACCCTGACTCTGGACATTTCCCGCCGTCTCGCGAAAAAAATCCGTGCCGCCTATCCGGAAATTAAGGTGATCCAGACTCGTAACACTGATGTTTTTGTGCCTCTGGTGCAGCGAGCCCAGATTGCAAACAATGCCCACGCGAATCTCTTCATATCGATACACATAAACGCCATAGCGGGCACAGCCCCCAACGGCTGCTCGGTACACGTTCTCGGTCAGTCGTCAAAAAAGGGTCGCGACCTCTACTCCAACAATTTCAACGAATGTGCACGGGAGAACTCAGTGATTCTCCTGGAGGAGGACTACAGCACGAACTATCAGGGCTTCGACCCAAACGACCCGGAGTCTTCGATCCTGTTCTCGCTTATGCAGAACGCATATCTTGAGCAAAGCCTTATGTTTGCCGACAATGTCAGCCGGGCCCTGCTGAAAGGCCCGTTCAAGGGAAGCAGGGGAGTACATCAGGATCCGTTCCTAGTGCTGTGGAAGACTGCGATGCCGGCCGTACTCGTGGAATGCGGGTTCATCAGCAACTCATCCGATCTTGCCGTACTGCGCAGCGATGACAAGCTTGATGAAATAGCCGACCGTCTCCTTGAAGCATTCACGCAATTCAAGACCGACTACGACCGCAGCCTGAACATTCAGGAAACACCGCAGAAATCCGCGGCGACGGGATTTCCGGTTTCCCAAACCGAGAATACGGAATCTCCTGCTCAAAAGTCCCCCAAAGCGGAATCTCCGGTCCTCCCAACCGCGAATACGGAATCTCCGTCTCATAATTCCGCTGAAACGGTCTGGTACGGCACGCAGATCCTCGCCCTGAGCCGGATTCTACCGGAAGGGGATGCCGCGTTCAAGGGGATGAAGGCGGAGGTTGTCCGTGACGGCAGCATATACAGGTATATAGCCGGGCGCAGTGCCGACCGCGAATCGGCTCTCGCCGAGAGCAAAAAAATCAGGGAAAAATTTCCAGACTCTTTCCTTGTCAGGGTCAGTCCCGGGGGAAAGGTCGAACGGCAGCGCTGAAAAAGCCGGCGGTGTAAAA
>CAVEHG010000196.1:0-2340 GCA_963615405.1 bacterium
CCTGACAGGGACTCCGCAGAATACTGTGCTTCCGACCTCTATGACCTCGTGGAAGGAGACAGTGTGTTTTTTCTTCCTGATTCAGGGCGGAAGATGGAGAAGAGCAACTATAAATCTTCGCTGAGCGTCCAGAGGACATCTTCTATAGGCAAGATGATGGAATATGACGGACAGCAGCAGATTTTCTTCGTCACTTACCCCGAAGCACTTGAGGAAACTGTTTTAAAGGGGAGCGAAACTTCTGTATTAAAGATAATTGAAGGTAATGAATACGACAGGGAGCAGCTCACCGACAAACTTTTTTCGATGGGGTTCACACGCGTCGATTTCGTCAGTGAACCCGGACAGTATGCAGTCAGAGGTGCACTCATCGACATATTTTCATATTCTTTCAACAATCCGTACCGAATTTCATTTTTCGGCGACGAGGTTGACGGAATAAGCGTATTCGACTGCAACTCCCAACTTTCAAAGGAAAAACTTTCGGAAGTTGAGATTTTTGCGGATCTTTCTTCAGGGGGAGATTCCGGGGAAGATTCTTTTGAAAAATCAGGTGAAAACTCTGAAACTTCCTCCATTCCTTTAACCGACCTTCTTCCTGACGGGACTCTTGTATGGCTCGACTCGTCTGACATGTACAAGGAAAGTGAATTCTATTCAGGACTTCAGAGATTTCGCAGGGTTTTTCTTGAAGTTCCGATTTCCGCTTCCGGAGTTGTTCCTGTAACCTTCAGTATAAGTCCTCAACCGGTATTCAACAAGAATTTCGAACTTCTTACCGAAGACATCAGAACTAAAGTGCTCGACGGATACAAGGTCTGCATCTTCGGGGAAAAGCGTTCCCAGCTCGAAAGACTCGAAAGCATACTTCTGCAGAACGAGGGATATATTCCCGAATTCGTTCCTTCGCACAGCATACACAGCGGATTTATCGACAGGGAGGATAAAATATGCTGTTACACTGACCACGAAATCTTCGACCGTTTCCACAGAGTCAGCCTGCGCCGTACAGTCGAAAAGAGCGAGCAGTTGACAATCAATGACTTGACATCATTCGCGATAGGGGATTACATAGTCCATATAGACTATGGAGTGGGGATATTCGGCGGACTCGTGAGAATGAAGGATGACAAGGGAAGGATACACGAGGTGGTGAAACTCATATACAAAGACAACGATGTAGTGTTCATATCGGTTCACGCACTCCATAAAATTTCCCGTTACCGTTCAAAGGACGGCGAACCTCCGAAGATATACAAGCTCGGGTCAAAGACCTGGCAGACATTGAAATCCAGCGCAAAAAAGAAGGTTAAGGATATTGCGAAGGATCTTATAAGCCTTTATGCGAAAAGACGCGCTTCTAAGGGATTCGCCTTTTCTCAGGACACTTTCCTCCAGACTGAGCTTGAATCCTCTTTTATGTATGAGGACACTCCGGACCAGGAAAAGGCGGTGCAGGCGGTCAAGAGGGATATGGAGGACAGCTGCCCGATGGACAGGCTCATATGCGGCGATGTAGGGTTCGGCAAAACTGAAGTGGCGATAAGGGCGGCGTTCAAGGCCGCTGCGGACGGAAAACAGGTTGCTGTGCTTGTCCCCACCACTATTCTCGCGCTTCAGCACTACCGGACATTCTCCTCCCGACTCAAGGATTTTCCGTGCAACATAGAATTTGTGAGCAGACTCCGTACAGCGAAGGAAATCAGCGACATAAAGCAAAGACTCAAGAGCGGGGCCATAGACATACTGATCGGAACACACAAGATCCTCGGATCCTCTTTCGAATTCAAGGATTTGGGACTGCTCATAATCGACGAAGAGCAGAAGTTCGGTGTCGGGGCGAAGGAAAAACTTCGTCAGATGAAAGAATCCGTCGACACTCTCACCCTCACGGCCACACCTATTCCAAGAACGCTGCAGTTCTCCCTTCTCGGTGCCAGAGACCTTTCGATCATTTCCACTCCTCCGCCAAACAGAATTCCGGTGCAGACTGAAATAATGCTCTTTGACGGGGATGAAATCCGGAAAATCATAAACTATGAGCTTAACAGGGGAGGGCAGATTTTTTTCCTTCACAACAAGGTCGAGGAACTGCAGTCGATATACGACATCCTTCACGGGCTTGTTCCGGATATGAAAATATGCATCGCCCATGGTCAGATGGAGTCCAAGCAGCTTGAGGACAGGATTCTCGACTTTATGGCCGGGGACTACGATATGCTGCTCTGCACAACCATAATAGAGAACGGACTCGACATTCCGAACGCCAACACGATAATAATCAATCAGGCGCAGAACATAGGTCTGAGCGACCTCCATCAGCTGCGCGGACGTGTGGGG
>CAVEHG010000197.1:0-2323 GCA_963615405.1 bacterium
CTTTAGGAAAGTTCCGTCAGGCGGAGGGTATTCCCCGTAAAAACGGTCAAAGCGAAGGCGAAAGTACCGTGGTGAAAGTAACCGTCTTGCCCATCGGAACCGTGGCCTCAAAGCCGGCAAGGACATAGCCAGTACAGGCGGTGTCCCAGGAATTCGTGCCCTTAGCCTGCCAGGAAGTATATTTCACGCTTACGGAGGAGTCTGACGGAGTGGTCTTGAGATACATTGTCTTCCCCTTCTGGGTCAGTGTCTCCTTGTCCGTATCGACGGTGACGGAAGACGGGGTCATCATTCTCCACTGCACTGCTGCGTCTTCCGAGCTCTTGGCCGTAATCTCATCCGTGACATAGAGCACTCCGTCCTTGAGACGGAAAGTCCTGTACGCGGATGCCACTCCAAATGAAAGCGGGGCGGAGAGATCCAGTTTTGCAGTGTATTCGCCGTTGTCGGAAGATGCCGACTCGACCGTAGCGGAGCCGTTGACATTGTGGTCACAGTCATTCACCGTGAGGGTGCTGTGAGCCCTGTTGTTGAGGCGGAAAACCTGCCAGCGCAGAGAGGACTGCGTAAGAGTCCAGAAATTGCCGCCGGCAGCCTTGAGAGCGTTTTCGACTCTGACGTACCCTTCTCTCTGGATATCTTCAGACCACCTCAGGCCGAGAGCGTCATATACGAACGAGCCTGCATCCATATGCCCGTGGCCGGAGTTGGCCTGTCCCCCTTTGATTCCCAGATAGCGGTCATCGTCGGAGTTGTCCCAGAGGGTGCGGAAAAGCACGACAGGGGTCGATCCGCCGCCGGAGTACATATTCAGAGCCGCTGAGGAAGATGCGGAGTCGAGGTTTTCAATGTCGTTCGCACAGGCGACCACCATAGGAAGAAGCCTGATTTCATCACAGGAAGTGGTATATGCGCCGGAATTGAGAAGGGCGATTTCGGAACTGAGAACAGAAGGGTCGGCGTAGTGTTTGCCGAACCACCACATACCCATCTTCGGAGTCGCGGTTGAACCCGTGGAGTCACCGAAGCAGTAGGTCAGGTTGTTCACTCCGGACATCATCATCATCCACTGCGGAGTCTTCTTCAGCCCCTCTGAATCATCCATCCCGAAAAGCTGTCCGAAGGCTTTTTCAAGAACAGTAAAGATAACTCCTTGATAGCCTGTGCCGTAGCCCCAGTAGGAATAACCTTCAGGATAGACTCCGTCCGGATCATAGATGGATTTGATTACAGAAGCGTTGTCGGAAATGCAGGAGTTGATGAGAGAACCGGCATTGCTCTTCTCCTTGCCGTAAACGGCCACCGCGCCTGCCACTGTGCCTCCGTAGCAGACCTGATTCCAGTTTCCGACGGTCGTGCGGAAACTTTGCTTGCCGGCGTAGGCGAGATCGTAGTTGGTGATGCACTTGCGGCATTTCACCCTCAGATTATACGAAAGATTGTAGTAAAGCCAGTCATAGCCCAGAGCCACGGCGAAAGTCATCTCGGCAGTGTCGAGAAAATGTTTGCCCTGATTCCAGTCAGCGAAGGCAGTGACCGTCTCAAGGTCGGAGATGGCCTTGTCTAGGTATTTCTGCGAGCCTGTCATCCTGTAGGCGTATGCGCAGGAGCCGATTCTCTTCAGAGCCAGCCGCGACCACTCCAGGATGCGTTTTCCCGCATCGTCAAACTGATGGACGATGACGGTATTGTCCTCGACAGCCTCATCCGCCACGGTCATCAGCAGCCTGTGCAGCTTGTAAAGCGTCTTGTTCTGGAAGCGGTTGCCGGTGACTTTTGATTTGAGTCTGTCGAAGTCCGCACGGTTCATCATCACTCTCGGGTGCCCCATCTTCTCGAGAGAGGCAAGGTCAGCCTTTCCCGCAGGGTTGCCCGACGTCGAGGAGGTCTCCTCGACAAAGCCATCCGGAACGGGATCGTATATGAGCGTGTCCTTCTTTTCCGGTTCGGGTTCCGGGTCAGGATCCGGAGTCGGATCGGTTTTTCCGGAGTCGTCTCCGTCGTTTTCAGTCGGATTGGACTTGTCACAGGATGACGCAGAAAGGGCAGTGCCGAAAAAGAGCAGAGATGCAAGTGCAAGTGATATGATTCTATTTATCTTCATAGTAAAAAATATTAACAGAGCCAGTCATCGCGGCGGATGAGTAGATCTCCATGAACAGAGAAAATATAGTTTTGTGTTGCATATTATCGGTTATACAGTTTACAATTTGCAAATTTCGTAAAATTAACCTTTCACTGATGCAAAAAATTGTGCAGAGAATTACATTTTTTGTGCACTGGGCATTTCTGACCGTCTGAACGGAACGGGCTGAGCATATTA
>CAVEHG010000198.1:0-2321 GCA_963615405.1 bacterium
GCAGCACAAGAGATTTTGGTTCTCTTTGTAGAGGTTCGAATCCTCTTATCTCAACAAAATGGAGTTGTAGAGGCCCAAATCCTCTTATCTCAACAAAAAGAGTACGGAGCCCCGCTCCGAATCTCCAGTGGAAAGTGAAAGTTTAGCGCAAAACTTTCCTCATAATTTTGCAATTAACGAAATATTGCGTACATTTGCGCTCCCTTTTTGGGGCGCGGCCGCTTTGGCGCTGCGGAACAGATTGAAATTCAATTAAAAACAATAGAAAAATGAAAAAGTCAATTCATCCCGAAAACTACCGTCTTGTAGCTTTCAAGGATATGTCTAACGATCAGGTCTTCATTACAAGATCCTGCGCGAACACTCGCGAAACAATTGAAATCGAAGGTGTTGAGTACCCAGTGGTAAAGGTCGAAATCTCCAACACCTCACATCCGTTCTACACAGGCAAGATGAAGCTCGTCGACACAGCCGGCCGCGTGGACAAGTTCTACCAGCGTTACGCCAACAAGAAGAAATAATTCAAATTTCATTATACCCAAAAAAGGTGATCGGAACTCCGGTCACCTTTTTTTGGTTCTCAGTGTCGATTAGTTGTGCAAATCAATGATAATTCCCGATATTTGCAGAATGAGAAAAATATTCATCGCACTTCTTTCGCTGATAACCCTTCTGTCTTTTCCCGCGGCGGCTGCGGAAAGTCAGGAGATGGAACTTGCTGATTTCAATCCGCAAAAGTCATATCATACTCTCTCCGACCTTGATCGTGCCATTGACAATGCTTCGCTGTATGACGGAGTGAGACTACATAAAATCGATTCCTGCAAGGCTCTTCTCAAGAAAGCCGGTTCCCTCCAGGACCGCTACAGGCTTATTTCCACTATCCGGCGGCTCTACGACAAGTTTCGGACTGACTCCGCCACCGTCTATGCAAAAGCCTCGCTCTGTCTTGCCGAAAAAATCGGCGATCCTCTCTGCATCAACGAAAGCCATCTTGCTCTGGGCAAGGAATACGAAACCGCAGGACTCCATTCAGAGGCTCTTGCACATCTGGACGCGATAAACCGTAGAACCGCATCGAAATCCTGTCTCATAGAGGCTTACGATTACTATTCCTTCATATATTCGACACTTGCCGAATTAAGTTTTGACCCGGAGGTGACTGAGTTTTACCGCAAAAAATCTTCGGAAGTTAAAGACTCCCTCCTGATTATTTCCCCTGAAAATGCTCGGACTTCAAGCGACAAACTCGTCGAAAAAGGAAAATACGCCGAAGCGCTCGCGGAACTTCTCCCTTTCTGTGACTCCCTTCCCGTGTCCGACTCCCGGAAAGGCCCGGTAGCGCTTTCTGTCGCTGACATCTACACCTCTCTGGGCCTAAGGGACAAAGTTGAAGAATATCTTGTCATTTCATCTGTTTCCGACATTCTGAACGCCAAGAAAGAGTATGTTTCACTCCGTTCCCTTGCTATGATGCTCTATGAGGACGGGGACATAACCAGAGCTCACCGCTACCTGAAAAAAGCCCTTGATGATGCCTCATTCTGCAAAGCCCGGCTGAAGGTAGATGCCGTAGCTCCGATTATTTCCATCGTAAACGAATCCTATCTTGCCATAAAGCACCGCAATATGATTATTCTGGTGTGCTGCCTCGTTTTTACGACAGTTCTTTTTGGCGTGATGGCTCTTCTTGTGCTTCTGCTTAGGCGCAGAAAAAACTCTCTTGCAAGCCTAACAAAAGAGTTACAGGCGGCCCAAGTGCTTCAGCAACAAGCAAATGAGTCCCTAAGGGAAGCGAGTGACATTAAAAATGTCTATATCACCGGGCTTATGCTTGAGTGCATCGCCAGAATAGAAAGGTTGGACCAGTACAGGCGTCGTCTGAACCGCCTTTCGATGGACGGGGAGAAAGCGGCACTTTCAAAGGAATTGAAATCCAATGCAGTAGTGGATGAAGAATGGAACTCGTTCTACGGGGTGTTCGACCGCACTTTCCTTTCGCTTTTTCCTACATTTCTGAGTGATGTGAACGCCCTGTTAAAACCGGATTTCGCCCTTTCCTGTCCTGACAGGAACGCCCTCACTCCTGAACTGAGGATATATGCTCTCATCCGCCTCGGCATCACTTCAACGGACCGCATCTCCACTCTTTTGCGCTACTCCCGTTCAACCATCTATGCTTACCGCTCCAGAACTCGCCTGAAAGCCCTCCGGCCACAGACCTTTGAAGAAGAAATTGCCGGAATCTCGTCAATTTAGTTTATTTTTCATTTATATTTTAAGATAACAATTATTTTGCTAAATAACTGATAGTAAATGAT
>CAVEHG010000199.1:0-2290 GCA_963615405.1 bacterium
CGCCTATCCTGCAGGGAAGAAAAAAGGGAAAAATAAGTAAAATTAAAATTTATAGTTATGAAACTGACAAAGAATGTAATTGACGATCTCAACATTGAGGTTTATCTTGCGGTTGAGCCGTCCGATTATGCGGAGGGAAAGAAAAAGAAGCTGACCGACATCCGCCGCAAGGCTGAAATCAAGGGATTCCGCAAGGGAATGGTTCCGATGTCCCTGGTTGAGAAGATGTACGGAGGCAACGCTCTCGTGGATGCGGTGAACGATGTGATTTCCGAGCAGCTCAACACCTTCATCCGGGACGAGAAACTCAGTGTGATCGGCGAACCGCTTCCTGCCGAGGATCAGCCGAGGAACGAATGGACCGACGGCAATGTCTTCGAGTTCAAGTTCGACATAGCCTGCAACCCGGCCGTGAACATCGAGCTTGACAAAAAGGATTCAGTGGTGTATTATGACATCACCGTGACCGAAACTGCGAAGAAGGAGATGAAGGAAAATCTTCTCAAGCAATACGGAGAACTCGCTGACGGAGAGGCTGCTAAGGAAGATGATTTCATCATCGTTGACCTTGAGCAGGGTGAGAACAGGATAGAGGGGGCATATGTGGCTCTGCGCAATGTCTCTGAAGCAGCCAAAAAGCAGTTTGTCGGAGTGAAACCGGGCGACAGCTTTGATGTGAACGTGAACGAGGCGTTCGAAAACGAGGGCGACCGCGCAGCGCTCCTCAAAGTAAAGAAGGAAGAACTCGCAGGTATCGACCCTGTGTACAAGCTTACTGTAAAGTCAGTCAAGACTTTCGCCCCGGCTCCGCTCACCCAGGAGACCTTCGACAAGATTTACGGCCAGGACAACGTGAAGTCAGAGGAAGAGTTCGACGCGAAGATTGCCGAGAGGCTTGCGGCTGAATACACCAATGAAGCCGACTTCCGCTTCTCAAAGGATGTTCGCGAGTACCTTGTGAAGAAGGCCGACCTCAAACTTCCTGAGGCATTTATGAAGAGGTGGATCCACACTGCCAACGAGGGCAAATACACTGTGGAGGAAATTGAGAAGGAGTTCGGACTCTTCGCGGAAGATTACCGCTGGCAGCTTGTACGCCGCTTCCTTATGGACAAGTACGGCGTGAAGCTGGAGCAGGCCGACCTGCTTGCAAGCGCGAAGGGCTTCGCCGCCTATCAGTTCGCGATGTACGGAATGAACAATGTTCCGGAGGAGCAGCTTGAGTCCTATGCCAAGAACATACTCTCAAACGAGGATCAGGCGCACCGCATCATTGAGCAGGTCGAGAATGAGAAGACTGTCGCTGCGGTCAAGGATGTGATAACCTTGAAGCACAAGAAGATCACAGTCGAGAAATTCCGCGCGCTTTAATCCGCCATATGGGGCGTCCCCAATGCGGGTAACCCACGAACCCCCAACGCATTAGGGTACATGCGAAACTTAAGCGCATAACTCAGGTTTCGCATGCGAAACATAAATTTGCAAGTATGACAGACTTTGAAAAATTTGCAAGGTCGGAAGGAATATCTTCTTTGAAGATGCACGATTATCAGACAGCCGTGTCCCGTTCGGGCGCGGCTGCTCTTGACGGATATCTCAACCCGACAATCATCGAAGAAAGGAAGCTCAACGCCGTTTCGATGGACGTGTTCAGCCGTCTGATGATGGACAGAATCATTTTTCTCGGAGTTCCGATAAATGACGACGTCGCAAACATAGTTCAGGCGCAGCTCCTCTTTCTCGCCTCGTCCGACTCGACTGCGGACATATCCCTTTACATAAATTCTCCGGGAGGTCAGGTTTCCTCCGGTCTGGGGATATATGACACCATGCAGCTTATAGAACCGGATGTTGCGACAATCTGCACGGGTCTGGCCGCTTCTATGGCTTCGGTGCTTCTCTGCGCCGGAGCAAAGGGCAAAAGGTCCGCTCTTCCGCATTCCAGAGTGCTGATTCACCAGCCCCTCGGAGGTGCGCAGGGACAGGCGTCCGACATCCTGATTGCCGCAAGGGAAATTGAGAAGACACGCACGGAACTCTACCGCATCATCTCGGAACATTCCGGCCAGAGCGTTGAGAAGATTGCCGCCGATGCCGACAGGGACTACTGGATGACGGCCGAGGAGGCCAGGGCATACGGGATGGTTGACGAGATCCTCACCAAGAAAGCCCGTTAGTCTGTTCTGGAAGGCGAATCGCTGCATTAAGGCAGCCTGTGAGAATGGGATAAAAGTGTAGTTATGGACAAGAAAAAGAATAAGGGAGCCGGTTTGAGATACTGTATGTTCTG
>CAVEHG010000200.1:0-2259 GCA_963615405.1 bacterium
CCCTTGTCAAGTTTCGTCGAAACTTGAGTTAATTATTTATATTTCTTTTTTTGAGATTTCTCCTGTTTCCTTCAGGTTCTTCACAATCCTGTCGAGGATTCCGTTCACGAAGACACGGCTTTTCGGAGTCCCGTAAAACTTGGAGATTTCCACGTATTCGTTCATTGACACACGGACCGGAACCGTCGGAAAATCAAGTATTTCGGCAAGTCCCATCACCACAAGGACGACATCCGGGAGGAAAAGCCTGTCCGCATCCCAGCCCTTCGCCGAATCATAGACCATCTGCGAATACTTGTCGTAGTTCACCAGCGTGAGCCGCAGAAGCCTTGTCACAAAAGCTTGATCATCCTCCATTCCGGAATCAGGTCCCTTTATCTGGCTCATGTAGAGGCCGGGGAAACTCCATCTTCCGCCCCTGGACATTTCCTCGAAAGTCCGGCAGCAGAATGTCAGCGAATACGCGAGGTCATCGTTCCAGTAGAGCGACATATCCTCGAGAATATGTTCAAGTTCCGGAACGTCAACGAATTCCTCCTCAAATATCCGCACAAACAGACGGCAGTCTTCATCGAGCGAAGACTCGGAGGAGTTCATATAGTCACGGAAATATTTCTTTGAATATACAGAATCCAGAACTTTCCTCAGGAAAATGTCGTACTGATCCCAGGAAAAATGCCTGTGCTTGAGCTGTCTGTTCAAATCCTCGTCATCAGCAAGAATCTGCGCCAGACGGTTGTTGCAGAACTTCATGTTCGGATTGCGCTCCTCCTCAGTGGGATTGAACTTGGAGCGGAGCGAGTCTATCCTCTCCCGTGCCGTCCGCGTCAGAGGCGCGACTATCCCGGACATGAATACGAAAAGGTCTCTCGTCGCCTCGCAGGACTCCTTCAGTTCGGCTTCAGCCGGTGCTGTCGTGAAATCTCCGCGCAGCGCGGCACCGTAGGCCACCTTAAAGGCCTTGATTCGTAAAATTCGACGGTTCAGCATAGTCTTAAAAACAATAATTTCCCACAAAGATACACACGATTTGATAAAAAAACCTATATTTGCGAAGATTTACCAACAAAAACTTACACAAGATGTACAGTGAAGATTATGACGGAGCCTATGCTCAGGAGCGTAACGGCGAAGATGTGTTTTCAAAACCGGTTAGGGCAGGAAAACGCACCTATTTTTTTGATGTGAAAGCGACCAAAGGCAACGACTACTACCTGACCATCACGGAAAGCAAGAGAAAAGTCGAGCGTGACGGCAGCTTCACATACGACAAGCACAAGATTTTCCTCTACAAGGAGGATTTCTCGAAGTTCATCGAGGGTCTGCAGGAGGTTCTCACCTACATTAAGGACAATGCCCCTCAGACCGCAGAAAGCGAAGGAGAATACAGCTCCGAAGTCAAATTCGAGGAACTGTAGATTTTCGCATATGGCGGACAACTATCTTGAAAACCGCTACGAAGAGTACCTTGCTCGGAAACAGAAGAAGGAAGCCTTGAAAAAGGCCGCTTTCCGGAAACGGCTTGAGGAATACAGGAGGACTCTGGCACAAAAGAGCGGTGAAAGCGCTACAGAGCGGTGTTCAAGAAATCAATAAAACCCCGAACATCAAGGTTGTAGCCGCGAGGAGGAGTGATCTGCTTCCCGTCGCTGTCAAGCAGGATATAGTTCGGCTGGGAATTCACTCCGAAACGGGTGCGTGCAATGTAGGCGTTGGCGCGCCCGATTTCTTTATACACCTCCCCATTCTCTGCAAGTACCCGGTCTTCCTCCTCAAGGTGGGTCTTGTCATCGACATAGAGCGCAACAATCACGAACCTGTCCCGAAGAATCTCCAGCACTTCGGGGTCGCTCCATACCCGCGATTCCAT
Organism: bacterium; assembly: GCA_963615405.1. Taxonomy (GTDB): domain Bacteria; phylum Bacteroidota; class Bacteroidia; order Bacteroidales; family UBA932; genus Cryptobacteroides. The sequence goes on from CAVEHG010000200.1 coordinate 1,871, forward strand.
TTCGCGGCAATTCACGCAGCCGTGTCCGGTCACATCGACAAACACCGGCTTCCCGGAGGCCTTCGCAGCCGCAAGTCCCTCTTCAAGAGTGAAATATCCGTTCAGACCCAGCGGAAGATGCAGGCCGTATTTTTCTCCGTAAAGGGAAACTGTACTGTTCCCGTGGGTGTCGCAGTTTCCTGATTGCGCCGTTGGGGCACCGAGAACGAAATCCTGCGTGCTGAGCGGAGGAAGATAGCCGGAGAGAGCCTTGAGAGGAGCCCCGAACATTCCCGGAATCATATAGACGACAAAGGTGAAGTCAATGATTGCGAGGGTGAGCCTTTTCACTGAAAGCCGTTCGATTTTTTCGTCATTCGCGAATCGTATCTTCCCGAGCAGGTAGAATC
>CAVEHG010000201.1:0-2243 GCA_963615405.1 bacterium
GTATTTAACTGCATTCGAGATGAGGTTCGTGAAAACTTTCTCGACGGCGTCGTAGTCGAACCGGGTCATAAACCCGTCAACGGAGGAAATGAACTCGGTCTCGATGTGACGCGACGAAGCATAGAACTCGAAAAGGGAGAAAATGCTGTCGACGAATTTCACGATATCTCCGCTGCGAAGGTCAAGAGGCAGTTTGAGAGTTTCTATTTGCCTGAATTTCAGAAGTTCGGAAATCATCCTCTGGATTCTCACGACATTGTGGGAGATGGCATCCACATATTTTCTGGACGGAGAGTCCACGGGCAGAGTTTTCTCCAACTGCTTCAGAGGATCCACCACGAGAGTCAGAGGGGTCTTGAGGTCGTGGGATATGTTCGTAAAGAAATTGATTCTCGCCTGGGTCAATTCCCTCAGATTCTGTTCCTTCTCTTTCTCCACCTCAAGGCTCTGCTCAAGCATCTTTCGCCTTGTCATATATTCCCACGCAAACCATATCACACTGAGTATCAAAAGAGTGTAAAGAACGTACGCAAGCGGAGACAAGAACGGAGAGGGATGTATGCGGAAGGAAAGCGAACTTATGCGATCACCCCAAACCCCGTCGCAGTTGGCGCAGCGCATCTCGAAACGGTAGCGTCCGGGTGAGAGGTTTGCGAATCTCACGGCAGTCTGTCCGGAAGGGAGAAGTGTCCACTTGTCAGAAATTCCCACCATTCTGTAGGCAAAGCGGTTGCGCTGGGGGTTGAGGTAGGAATTCGAGCAAAAGCCGATTTCGATGCTGCTCTGCCGATGCCCAAGACTAATCACCCCCCTGTTCCCGTCCATAACGGAAACCGCCTCTTTCAGCGGAGAGTCTTTCTTTCCCGGGGCGACCGCCCTGTCGTTGATTTTAAGGTCCGTAAAATATACCTTCGGCTTTTGGGGATTTATCTTGAATTTCTGAGGGTTGAAAATCAGGAATCCGTCAGTGCCTCCGAAAACGAGTTCGGATGAGCCTGTACGAAAACTGGAACGAAGATAATATGCTCCGCACCCGTCCGGTTTGTCGATGTCCGAACGCATAATCTGTTCTTTCGTCCCGTCATAGCAGAACAGCCCCCTGTCCGTGCTCATCCACACATTTCCGCCCACGGGGTCCTCAAGGATGCCGAAAACGGTCCTGCCGTAAAAAAGACTGTCGGCGGAAGAATTGATGTTTACATAGTGTCCCTCAGCATCAAGGCGGTTAACTCCTCCCCCGCGGGTTCCGAACCAGTATTCACCCTTTGAAGTTCTGCACCAGCAACTCAGGTTGTTTACGCTGACGTCGCCTCCGCCTACAACGTAGCGGGAGATTATCTTCCTGCTCTTCTCATCCACGACATACAGCCCGGAATGGGAAACAAGGCAGAGATTGCCGGCACCGTTGCGATACAAGGCTTCTACCCTCATCCTGATTTTCTTGCCCTCGGAGTCGTAGAAAAGCACATTTTCCACTTTCCTTCCGTCATAATGCATCAGTTCCGCATCCGGGTCCGCAAGCCAGAGCGAAGACCCGTCACCATCTCTCAGAAAATCATACACAGCAAGCGGCCGTCCGGTGGAAGGATTAAGGAGCCCGAGGTCGGTGAAACGTCCGGTCACCAAGTCCACCCGCATCACCCCGCCGTTAAACGCCGCCACCCACATAGAGGTCCCGTCGCAGACGAGTTTTTTAATCATATTGGAGTTGAGCGGGCCGCCGTCTCCCTGACGGATGACGGAAAATGTGCCGTCAGCCCTGTTCCAACGGCTGATTCCACCGCCTTCCGTGCCTATCCAGAGATTTCCCTTCGGGTCCTCCGCAAAGGCGCTCACAATCGGGTGGCAAAGCCCTCCGGGAGTGGGATGAACGCTGCGGACATCATTGTCCGAGAAGGAGAGGTAGGCAAGTTTCCCTCCGTATGTGCCCACCCACACGCCTCCGTCCGGGTCGGGATAAATCGACCACACAGAAGTGTTCGGCAGGGAAAAAGAATCGTAGAGATTGGAACTCAGAAGGCGGGTCTCGCCGCTGCGGGGCTCCACGAGCTGGAGACCGGACTGAGTGGCCACCCAGACTACGCCCATCTTGTCAAGAAAAAGTTCCTTTGCTGTACTGGACTTGTCGTAGCCCTGCGGAAGCCGGAAAGTGCGAAGGATTTTCCCCTCAGAGCCGCACTCATAAAGCCCGTCCTTCGAGGTAAGGACAAATGTACCCTCCCGAGTTTCAAGTACATCAGAAA
>CAVEHG010000202.1:0-2224 GCA_963615405.1 bacterium
CCGTCGTGCCGTGCGCCGTTTACTGCCTTCCAAAAATGAAGACTCACAATCTCCGTCAATGATGAATGTTCTTGATGTCGCCTGCGGAACCGGGGATTTCTCGGTGGCTGTCGCGAAACGGTTTCCGAATGTACGGGTGACCGGAATTGACCTGTCTGACGGTATGCTTGCCGAAGGACGCGAAAAAATCGCGAAACTTGGGCTTGACGGCAGGATTGAACTCCGTAAGGGAGACTGTGAGGCGCTGGAGTTCGATGACGAGACTTTCGATGGTGTATGCGTCGGTTTCGGGGTGAGAAACTTCGAGCATCTTGAACAAGGGCTGAAAGAGATGTTCCGGGTGCTTAAAAAGGGCGGCCGACTTGTGATACTTGAGTTGTCGGTGCCTCAGAACAAGCTGCTCCTCGCATTGTACAAACTGTATTTTCTGAAGGTTCTGCCCTGGATCGGAGGCAAAGTCAGCGGCGACAGGGCCGCCTACCGTTACCTCCCTGCCTCTGTTCTCAATTTCCCGCTCCCCAAGCGTTTCAAGACCATTCTCTCATCCTGCGGTTTCGCCTCAGTCAGCCACACAGCCCTGACATTCGGTATCTGCCGGATGTATGTCGCCGAAAAACGCTGAACCGTCGTAACTTACCGGGGACGGGCTTTAATTTACCATAGATAGGCGGTGAACCCGACCGCCAGCAGTACGGACAGAGCGAAGGTCGCCATAACCAGCATCGGCAGGAACTTGTCGAGGGCGTGGCCGCTGTTTTTCCAGACTCCGGCAAGATGCGCGGCGTAAAGCGGAAGCGTCGCAAGAAAGAGGCAGTGCCACCAGTCGAAAATCCGGCATCCGAACACATATCCGAGCATCAGGGCCCATCCGCCGACAATCAGCACGGTCTGATATATTCTCGCTTTATTTTCTCCGAGTTTTATCGCTGTAGTCACCCTCGTTGCAGCATCACTCTTTATGTCCCTTATGTTGTTGATGTTCAAAACTCCCACGCAGAATAATCCGATCGCTGAAGCCGGAAGGAGAAGATAGAAGGACGGGATTTCGTGCGCCACGACGAAATAGGCACCGAGCACTGCGGCTATTCCGAAGAAGGTGAACACCGCGATATCCCCGTGTCCGCGGTAGCCGTAGGGATGCCGGCCGAGGGTGTATCTGATCGCGGCCATCACAGCCGAGGCTCCGAGAATCAGCAGCAGAACCGGTTCAAGCTTAAAGAATGTACCGTAGGAAGAATAGACCATCCACGCTCCTGAGATGCAGCTCATAATTGTCCAGAACACGACCATTCCACGATAGTCCCTGTCGTTCAGATGTCCCTTTGAATAATTCGGCCCCTGACGGTCGTCACCGTCGGTTCCGCTGAGAAAGTCTCCGTACTCGTTCGAGACATTCGAAAGAATCTGAAGGCATACGGCTGTCAGTGCAACCAGAGCGGCCGTTCCCCAGTCAATCCTGTAATCGGCGGCGGCCAGTCCTACACCCGTCACTATTCCGGCAAGCGACAGCGGCAATGTGCGGAACCTCGCCGACTTCACATAATATCCGATTTTTCCCATATCTACATATTGATTTTTTCGCATTTGCGAGACTGTGAGTTTCTTACGCGGCCGCGAAGGTACGAATATTTCCCGACAGTGCGCACACTTGCCGACGGATGAACGATGTTTCGCCGAATTGGGGATTCGTACCTGCCGAAAATATTTGTATTTTTGCACACTCCGCAGCAGGTGTGGGGGGATTGAATTTTAAAACATCGTCATATGCCAGGAACAAAGGATGTTGCGCTTGTGCTCTCCAGCGGGGGGCCGCGCGGGTTCGCCTACATCGGCGGAATCGAAGAACTTGAAAGCAGAGGCTACAACATAACTTCGGTGGCCGGATGCTCCATAGGCTCGCTCGTGGGCGGGATTTATGCTGCCGGCGGTCTCGAGGATTTCAAGAAATGGCTGTTCAAACTCAACAACTACAAACTTCTGGCGCTTCTTGACGTGTCGCTGAGCAAAAGCTACCTTGTCAAGGGAGAGAGGGTCATAGAGGCAATCAAGGAAGTGGTGCCGAATATGAACATCGAGGATCTGCGCATTCCTTACCGCGCCGTCGCGACCGACCTCTACACCGGCGAGGAGGTCGTATTCAAAAAAGGCAGACTCTTCGATGCGATCCGGGCTTCCATCTCCATTCCTTCGCTTTTCCGTCCTGTCAAATACGGCTACCACACGC
>CAVEHG010000203.1:0-2206 GCA_963615405.1 bacterium
AAACTCCTCCCAGAGTGCCTTGAACGCGTCGGAGCTGCCCTTAACCGCGACGAGAGCTTCTGCCTCGCGGGCAATGGCGTTGCGCTTGTTTCCTCCGTCAATTTCGCAAAGACGGATGCTAAATGGAGAGGAAGATGTGGATGTCGGGAACGAGCCGGCAGGGATTTCCCCGTTTGAGGCTTTCTCACAGTCGAGGCAACTGCACAGAAATCTTGCGAGAAGTTGTACTGCGTTTGCCCGGCCCTTGTTGATGTCGTCTCCGCTGTGTCCGCCGACTCCGTTGAAAATTTTTACCGTGAAGAACTTCTCCTGTGCTGAAGCAGGGGTGCTCTCGTAGCGGAAAATCGCCGTCGTGTCCATTCCTCCGGCGCAGCCGATGAAGAGTTCGCCCTCGTCCTCGGAGTCGAGGTTGATGAGCGTCTTTCCGGTTATGAATCCAGGTTTGAGGCCGAACGCACCGTCCATTCCCGTCTCTTCGGACGAGGTGAAAAGGCATTCCAGACGACCGCAGGGGGCAGGATCTATGAGGGCGGCAAGCTCTGAAGCCACTCCGATGCCGCAGTCGGCTCCGAGAGTGGTGTCCGGGGCAATCATCCAGCCATCGCGGATTTCGTAATGAATCGGCTCTGTCTCGAAGTCGTGGGTGCAGCCCTTCTTCTTCTCGCAGACCATATCCGTGTGTCCCTGAAGAACTATGACAGGACGCGTCTCATAGCCGGGAGTGGCCTCACGGACTATAACGACATTCTTCACTTCGTCAGTGCGGCACTCGAGGCCGTGCGCTGCGGCAAAGTCTTCAAGATATTTCACGATTTTCTCCTCGTGGCCAGACTCCCTCGGGATGGTGGTGATTTCCTTAAAAATGGAAAGTATAGTTTCGGAGTTCATATTTAAATGATTAAGGTTTCGCACTTGCGAAACTTGAGTTACTTAATTCGCGGAGAACCGGAATTAAGAGGGGTGGATGCAAGGCTCGCGACGCAGGACAAACCGGAGCATGCTTTCGGTTGTGAGGATTTGAACAAGGAGCACAATGCAGCAGATGCCCCTGCTTAGTTCCGGGTCAGGAGTTTTTCAATATCAGTCACATACTGCTTGAACACCTTGTCCGTCGCAACAAGATCCGTCACTGTCGTGCAAGCGTGAAGCACGGTTGCGTGATCCTTGCCGCCAATTTCGGTACCGATGGAGGACAGCGAGCAGTTGATGAGATTGCGTGACATATACATTGCAATCTGACGGGCCTGAACGATGTTGCGTTTCCGGGTCTTGGACAGCATATCGTCCTTGCTGATGTTGAAATAGTCGCAGACAACCTGCTGTACGCGGTCGATTGTGAGTTCGTTTTTCGTCTCCCCTATCAGCTGGCCTGTAATCTGTTCGGCGAGTTCCACGGTGATTTCCCTGTGGGCGAGGGTTGCGTTGGCGATTAAGGAAATAAGGGCGCCCTCAAGTTCGCGGAAATTGGAGCGGATGCTGTTCGCGAGGTAACTGAGCACATCTTCAGGCAGTTCTACGCCTTCCCTTGCACTGCGTGAGCGGAGCATCGAGAGCCGTGTTTCGAAGTCCGGACGGGTGAGTTCCACTGAAAGCCCCCACTTGAGTCTGGAAAGAAGCCTCTCCTCGAAATTCTGCAGATCGACAGGCGGACGGTCAGAGGTGAACACCAACTGTTTGCCGCTCTGGTGAAGATGGTTGAATATGTTGAAAAACGCCACCTGAGTGCCGTGACTTGCCAGATCCTGGATGTCGTCCACAATCAGCACGTCAATCTTCATGTAAAAGGCCATGAAGTCCGTGAGTTTGTTGTTCACGCAGGCCTCCATATATTGTGTCTTGAACCTGTTGGCAGGCACATAGAGAACAATCAGTTCCGGATAACGCTCCTTGATCGAGAGTCCGATGGCTTGCGCGAGGTGCGTTTTTCCGAGTCCCGGCCCTCCGAAGAGGAAAAGCGGGTTGAAAGCCGTCTTGCCGGGTGACATCGCGATGTTTTCGCCGGCATTGATTCCCATCTTGTTGCACTCGCCTTTGATAAGGTTGTTGAAGCAGTAGACAGGGTTGAGCTGCGGGTTTATCTGCACTCTCTGAAGTCCCGGATAGACGAATGCTCCCGGATTGTTGGCTCCGCCGGTCTGAATCGACACCGGGCGGTTCACCGGAGTCGTGGTGTAGGCTCCTGTGCATTTGATAGGCGGCTGCACTC
>CAVEHG010000204.1:0-2188 GCA_963615405.1 bacterium
AAAACACAGGCGCACGAAGCACGACTTCCCCTTCGAGGGGACGGGAGGGGTCTTTTATAATGAACTGCCTCCGATAAATCCGCGGAGCAGGGAAGTTGACGGGACATCCTTGTCGGAAACGGGGAAGAAATAGTACAGGAAGCGGAGGAGACGGTGAGCTTCGCTGTATTCCGGGCAGTTCTTCGGGACTGTCCGTAGAATCTGTTCCGCGTGGGGACGCAGCACCGCGAACTCGACAAGGTAGGCGGAGTTGAACAGTACATCGGCATTTTCCTGGAACGGATAAATCCACGTAACCTCGGCACGGCGCACATTCGGCCAGTTGCTGATGGTCTGCCGGGGGCTGAAAGCACCTTTGTTGTAGTCGCGCACTATCCGTCGGAGGAGACGGTTGTCGCTGGTCGGGATTCCGTTGTGGTCATCCACGGAAATGCTCGTGATGGTGTTGATGAAGATGCTGAACTTTCTGTCGGCCGGAACTCTGTCCGTCAGCCTCGGGTTCAGCGCGTGGATGCCTTCCACGAGCAGGACGGTATCCTCCTCAAGTTTCAGAGTCTTGCCGTTGTACTCGCGTATTCCCGTGACGAAATTGTATTCCGGAACCTGGACAGTTTCTCCTGCAAGGAGCTTAAGTATGTCTTCCTGGAGCGCCTCGTGGTCAACTGTGTCGAAATTGTCGAAATCGTAGTTCCCGTCAGGCAGTTTCGGTGTGTCAAGCCTGTTCACGAAATAGTCGTCGGTCGAAAAAGAAATCGGATGCAGCCCGCAGGCTTTCAGCTGGACGCTCAGACGTTTGCAGAAGGTTGTTTTTCCGCTGCTTGTCGGCCCGGTGATGAGCACGAGCTTCACTGGCGTGGACGCGTGGAAACGCCGGTCAATCTCTTCAGCTATCTGCACGATCTTCTTTTCCTGCAGCGCCTCCGCAACTTGAATCAGTTCGCTTGCCCGTCCGCTCTGGCAGGCAATGTTCACGTCGCCCACAGTGTTGAGCCTCATTATGTGATTCCATCTGATATTCTCTGCGAACATACCGAATGTCTTGGGCTGTTCCGTGAACGGCGCGAGAATTTCGGGGTGATGGCGGTTTGGAAGCCGCAACAGCATTCCGTCGCGGTAAGATTCAAGCGACCAAACATTCAGATAACCCGTTGACGGAACGAGCGGACCGCAATAGCAGTCTATGCAGTCGCCGAGCGTAAAATATCTGACATAGACCGGATTGGTCGTGTCTATCAGTTTGACCACATCGTTGCGGTTCTCTTTCCTGAACAGATCTCCGGCTTCTGCGGCCTGCGCCTCAATGCTGCGGAACTGAATGTCTTCTGCAACGATTTCCTCCATCCTTTCCTTTATCCTCTCCGTGTCTTTCCCGTCAGCCCAGGTGCCGTCTCCTTTTAAGACCGCACAGAAGAACCCTTTGGATATTGGCCTTTTCAGAATGGTCTTGCTTCCCGGGAAAATGTCCCTTGCCGCCTTGTACAGGAGAAAGCACAGTGAATTGCTGTAAACGCTGCGCCCGTTGTAGCTGCGGTAGTCGAGGAATTCCACATCGCAGTTGTTGTAAATTCTGAATTTAAGCCCCTGAATTACGTTGTTGACTTTTGCCGTGATGATGGGATATGGCTTGTCGAAATCGAATTCGCTGACCATATTGAGCAGATTGGTGCCTTCCTTGAATTCTTTGAAAGTGCGGGTGTTCCCGCAGAAAACCTTGACCATTTGAGCGTTACAGAAGATTGTGTCCTTTATGTCGGTGCCTTTCCGAAAAAATGGGCTTTTGCCCTCATTTCACCCGCAAAATTAGGAAAAATTATGCTAACTTTGCGCCTCAGAACTGAAGAAGCCGGTGTTTTTTATATTTCGCAATCGAACCGGCCTCGGATGAATCCAAAACAAAAAAATATCTTATGAGTACAGTCCACATTATCGACCACCCGATGATTCAGCACAAACTGAGCATCATGCGTGACAAGAACACAGGTTCAAAGGATTTCAGGCAGCTTCTGACGGAAATTTCACTTTTTATGGGTTATGAGGTTACCCGTGACCTTCCCCTCGATTACAAGGAAATCGAGACACCTATCTGCAAAATGAAGGCTCCGAAGGTTTCTGGCCGCAAGCTCGCCATCGTCCCGATTCTTCGCGCAGGAATGGGTATGCTGGACGGAATGCTCACTCTCATTCCGGT
>CAVEHG010000205.1:0-2120 GCA_963615405.1 bacterium
CTTCCAAGCCGAGCAGTACCGTAAGAACCTTGAGATGTTCTCCCAAATCCCGAACCTTGCCGGCATTTCGCCGTGGATTCTCTTTGATTTCCGTTCTCCGTTCCGTTTCCATCGTGATCAGGACGGTTGGAATCGCAAGGGTCTTGTCTCCGACCAGGGACAGAGAAAGAAGGCCTGGTATATAATCCGCGACTACTACGCCGCAAAGGCCGAAGAATACCGCAACGCCAAGTAAACCCCCTATTCCGAAAATAATAGCAATTGAATATGCTGAAACCCGCCCTCGCGCTTCTGTGCGCTCTATTTGCATCCCCGAGCCTTTCCTCCGATGACCGCCCGCTCTATAAAGATGCCTACGCCCCTATTGAAAGCAGGGTGGAAGACCTGTTGGGAAGAATGACGCTGGAGGAGAAAATACTCCAGATGAGTCAATACACTCTCGGCCGCAACACTGTGGAGAACAACCTCCGTGAAATGGTGGGGCAGTTGCCCTCGGAGACAGGTTCCGTGATTTATTTCGGAGACGACGCCATTCTCCGCAACGCTATGCAGAAGCGCTGCATAGAGGAGTCGCGGCTTGGCATCCCGATGCTTTTCGGCCACGATGTCATTCACGGCTACAGGACAATCGTCCCGATTCCGCTTGCGCAGGCGGCATCCTGGAATCCTGAACTTGTTCGTAGAGTGTGCTCCGATGCTGCCGCCGAGGCATCGGCCTCTGGAGTGGACTGGACATTTTCCCCTATGATCGACATCGCCCGTGACCCCCGCTGGGGAAGGGTTATGGAAGGCTATGGCGAGGATGTGCATCTGACCTCAGTGATGGGACGTGCCGCCGTGGAGGGCTATCAGGGCGACTCTCTTTCCCAAAAGGGGAAAATTGCCGCCTGCCTAAAGCATTTCGTCGGTTACGGCGCTTCAGAGGCCGGACGGGATTACGTCTATACCGAAATCTCCGACCAGAGCCTCTGGGATACATATTTTCCTCCGTTCAGGGCCTGCACCGAAGCGGGCGCCGCTACAGTTATGAGCTCATTCAACAATCTTAGCGGCATCCCGGGCTCCGCCAACCGTTTTACTATGACAGAGGTCCTTAAACAGCGCTGGGGCTTTGACGGATTCATAGTTTCCGACTGGGACGCCGTCATCCAGCTTTGCAACCAAGGCTATGCCCAGACCGGGAAAGATGCGGCGGCTCTCTCTCTCAACGCCGGGGTGGATATGGATATGATGGACAATCTCTACAGGAGCCATCTTGAGGCTTTGCTGAAGGAGGGAAGGATTTCAATGGAGACGTTGGATGAGAGCGTAAGGCGAATCCTTAGGGTGAAATTCCGCCTCGGACTTTTTGAGCATCCATATACGGAGGTGCGGCCGGCGGAGAAAATATATCTGCAGTCTTCAGCGCTTGAGAATGCGGAGCAGATGGCTCAGGAGTCGATGGTCCTGCTTAAAAACGAAGACTCTCTGCTTCCGCTTCGAAAGGGGACGAAGATAGCCCTAATCGGCCCTCAGGCTTCCTCTAAGGATGAACTTCTTGGCAACTGGAGAGCGCGCGGAAGGGCGGAGGAACTCGTCTCGATTCTCGAAGGTATGAAGGAGGAATTCGGGGAGGATGCCGTTGTTTATGCTCCGGGATGCGATTTCGAGACTGTCTCGGAGGAGTCTGCCGGGGCGGCCCTTGACGCTGCCCGGAAAGCGGACGTGGTTGTGCTCTGTCTCGGGGAAAAGTCGCGCTGGAGCGGGGAGAACTGTTCCCGCTCTTCCATCGCTCTGCCCCCCGCACAGGTGCAGCTTCTGGGAAAGTTGACTCAGACCGGGAAAAAGGTGGTTGTGCTCATCGCAAGCGGCCGACCCGTTGACCTTAGTGAGGTCGCGCCGCTTAGCACCGCGCTTCTGGAAATCTGGATGCCCGGGACGAGGGCTGGAAATGCCGTTGCAGGCATACTTAGCGGACGCTACAACCCTTCCGGCCGTCTCCCGATGACTTTCCCTCGCTCTGGAGGACAGATCCCGATTTATTACAATCACCGCCAGAGCGCACGCCGCGGCACCCAGGGACTCTACAAGGACATTGAAAGCACTCCGCTCTACGAGTTCGGATATGGACTGAGTTACAC
>CAVEHG010000206.1:0-2119 GCA_963615405.1 bacterium
TCTGGTCCATACGGTTCGACACGATGGAGAGGGCGTCGGCGTAGAGGGTCATATCCGTAAGGAGCACAAGCACTTTCTCGTTTTTGTCCACTGCGAAATACTCCGCTGCGGTAAGCGCCATATCCGGAATCAGAAGCCTCTCGACGGGCGGCTGCTCGGTGGTGTTGACGAAAGAGATGATTTTGTCCAGGGCGCCGGCACTCTCGAATTCGTGTTTGAAGTAGAGGTAGTCGTCGTTAGAAAGACCCATACCTCCGAGGATAATCTTGTCCACATCCGCGCGGAGGGCGACCTGTGCCATCACATTGTTGTACGGCTGGTCGGCGTCGGCGAAGAACGGAATCTTCTGCCCAGAGACGAGGGTGTTGTTAAGGTCGATGCCCGCAATACCCGTCGGAATGATCTCCGAAGGCTGTTTTCTCTTGTAGGGGTTCACTGACGGACCGCCGATTTCCCTTTCCTCGCCTTCAATCTCCGGACCCCCGTCGATAGGATGTCCGTATGCGTCGAAGAAACGTCCTGAAAGTTCCCCGCTCACCTTGAGGGTCGGTGCCGTTCCGAGGAAAGTCACCTCGGCATCGGTCGGAATGCCCTCGGTGCCTGAGAATATCTGCAGCGTGACAGTTTCTCCCTTGGTCTTCACAACCTGTGCGAGTTTGCCGTTCACAACGGCAAGCTCATCGTTGGAGACTCCATCCGCCTTGAGGGAGACGGTGGCCTTCGTGATGCCCTCCAACTTTGTGTATATTTTCTGATATGCCTTATTTGCCATTGCTGAGGAGTGTGTTAAGTTGATTTTCGTAATCCTTGAACTGCTCGCTGTGGAATTCGGAGTAGTTCATCTGTCGGAGGATGTTGATGACTTCCTTGAAGAAGTTGCGGCACTTCTCGAAGTCCTCGAACTCGAAGGTGCGGTCGCAGATGCCGAGAACGAGCTCCACCATATATTTTTGCCTCTCCAGCGGGCAAAGAGCGTCGACTGCGTCGAATGCGTCCTGCTGAAGTATCACATAGTCAATAAGTTCTGATTTCCAGAAAAGCTCGTGGTAGTTCATTGGAACGCCGTCGTCACCGAGGATGTTGATCTGCTCGTTGGCTTCACGTCCGCGGCGCACGAGGTTCTTGAGCCTGTTCACCTTCTCTGTCCATCCCGGAGCAATGGTCTTTTCGAGATATTCCTGAATTTCAGGATATTCGAGATACTTGGAATATGAGTCGATCGGGTTTACGGCCGGATATCTCTTCTGATCGGCGCGTTTCTGCTCAAGGGCGTAGAAGCAGCGCGCAGCCTTCTTCGTGGACTCGGTCACAGGCTCCTTGAGGTTACCTCCGGCCGGGGAAACTGTTCCGATGAAAGTGACGGAACCTGTCTGCCCGTTGTTCAGAACCACCATTCCCGCACGGGCGTAGAAGTTGGAGATGATTGCGGAAAGGTCCACAGGGAAGGCGTCCGCTCCCGGAAGTTCCTCCATACGGTTACTCATCTCCCTGAGGGCCTGTGCCCATCTTGAAGTGGAGTCTGCGAGGAGGAGAACCTTCAGTCCCATCGCCCTGTAGTACTCGCAGATGGTCATCGCAGTGTAAACGGATGCTTCACGTGCGGCAACAGGCATATTTGAGGTGTTGCAGATGATGGTCGTACGCTCCATAAGGTGGCGTCCGGTATGCGGGTCGATGAGTTCAGGGAACTCGGTGAAGATTTCCACGACCTCGTTAGCCCTCTCTCCGCAGGCCGCCATCACGATGACCTGTGCGTCACCCTGCTTTGCGATTGCGTGCTGGAGCACAGTCTTTCCGCATCCGAACGGACCCGGGATGAAGCCTGTGCCTCCTTCGGCGATAGGGTCGAGAGTGTCGATCACACGCACTCCCGTTTCCATAATCCTGTCAGGTCTCGGCTTTTCCCTGTACCCTTTGATTGCGACCTTCACCGGCCATTTCTGGGTCATTGTGACTTTCACCTCTTCGCCGTCCTCACTGATAAGGACAGCGACTGTGTCGTCAATTTTATACTGTCCTGCCTTCGCAACGCTTTTTACGGTGTATTCGCCCTTGAATGCGAACGGAACCATAATTTTGTGAGGCAGCCAGCCTTCCTTGACTTCTCCCAGCCAGTCCG
>CAVEHG010000207.1:0-2107 GCA_963615405.1 bacterium
GGCTCTCCTGTGGAAGCGTCAGAGACGGTTCCCTTCACTGTGATCTCCTGACCGTAGGCCAGTGCACAGATGGAGAGTGCCAACACTGTGAAAAAAAGTTTAACTTTTTTCATAAGCGTGAATTTAATTAAACATATAGTTGAATAGTTATACAATCTGCTTTCACTTCTGCCGCAACACCGCTCCGCGTAATCAAACGGGGGTTTTGTAAAGCGACGAAGCACCTGCAAACTTAAAAAAAGAATTTTGTAAAAGCAAATAGTCTCGCCACTTATATTGATGAAAGTCGCAACCATTTTCACGGGAAATTTCACCCGATGAATAAAAATTCTTTATCGTGCAGCGCGCAGCGGATGAAAAATTATAAGTTTTTTACCCCATTTTCCTTTCAAAATGGGTTTTGAAAAATTTTTATAAATTTCTTAAATTTTTAGATTATCGGCATTTCTCCCCTATATTTGCCGCCCACGATAAACCTTGACATATCCTCCACCTCCATCCCGTGGCGGCAGAAAAGAAAGCCGCCACGAAGGGCGGCTTGTATTTGTCAGCGGTTTCGGTGTTCTTCTAACATACTCTATTCAGCCATCTTCCACCCGTCGACAGTGCGGGTCTCGGAAGAGAAGTTGATGCCGAGCTTGATAATCTGCTTGCCGGAGGCGAGGAACGGCTTGGCGTAGCCCTTCTTTTCTATCTGCTGAAGTGCGATGTCCGGACTCTGGTCGCGTTTCAGTTCGATAATATAGACATATTTGTCGGTCTCGAGAATTATGTCTATGCGCCCGTCGGAGGTCTGGTACTCGGTCTTGATATCAAGCCCTATCATCCGGAACATCACGGACATAGTATTTTGGAAATAAATCTCCAAGTCCCCCTGGATCTCATAATTGTTACCTGAAAGAAAAGCAGTGAAGCGGTTCATAAAACTCTCCACATCACCACATTTAATATCGTTCTTGAATTTTGAGACCGAGAAAGTCTCCTGTAGGAGTGACGGGGCAAAAACCCTTGTCAATGAACTGTAGAATCCTCTTTCCACCTCCATATTCGGGTATTCGAGGCTGTAGGTAAACTGCTCCGGATTATAGTCTTTTATAGTCAGGTATCCGGTCTGATAAAGAAGTGCAACAGGGTCAGGGCTGTCATAATTCGCTCCGGTCAAGGTTTCTTCAGAGACATCATTGCGGGATATGTTCTCAAGATTAACCTCATACTGCTTCAAATAGCGGATAAGAAAAGTCGGTGTGCCGGTTCCGAACCAGTAGAGTTTGAACTCATCGGACCCGAAAGTGTTCATAAGGCTGAAAGGATTATATACCCCTGCAGCTTTAGGATGGAAGTGATATCCGTCGTACATCAGCGCAAGTTTCTCGTAACATTTGCTGACGCTGAGTCCTTCAGCTTCTGCCAGTTCCCTTACGCTGTCATTGAAATACTCTTTCAATTCCGCCTCCGTTATGCCGCAGATTCCGGAGTAAGTCAGAATCATCGAAATGTCTCTGAGGTTGTTCAGCCCGCTGAATACGCTCATCTTGCTGAGTTTCGTGACACCTGTAAGGAGTACGAAGCGGATGGAGTCGTCCCTGCCTTTCAGAACGCTGTAAAAACCCTGAAGTTCTCTACGCAGCTGCTCCATCAGTTCGTGATTGTCTATATTGTCGATAATTGGCTTTTCGTATTCATCAACGAGTACCACGACCTTCTTTCCTGTTTTGAGGCAGGCGGCGTCAATCACATCCTTGAATCTGGCAGATGGGTCTGTATATTTAGCGGCAACCCCATAGAGGGATTCCCACCGGGACAACTGCTGGTCTAGAGCGGTCTGCAAATCGGAGAGTTCCGTATATCTGCTGCCGGTAAAGTCCAGATGCAGCACCGGGTATTTCTCCCATTTATTCTCAAGTTTCCCGATGGCAAGCCCTTCGAAAAGTTCTTTTCTCCCCTGAAAATAGGCTTCAAGTGTGGACACGAGAAGACTCTTGCCGAATCTGCGCGGACGGCTGAGGAAATAGTACTTTCCCGTTGACACAAGCTTATATATGTCAGCTGTCTTGTCGACATAAACATATCCGCCTTGACGGATTTCCGAGAAACTCTGTATTCCAAT
>CAVEHG010000208.1:0-2093 GCA_963615405.1 bacterium
CGTCAACCTTGCAGGGCGTGTTGACCAATCGGCGGAATTCTTCCATTGTAAGATATTCTTTATCAGTTTTTTCCGTTTTGATATCCTCGAAGAAGTCATTAAGGTTTTTGTCAAGGATTTTGTCCATATATGCCTGTTTGAGAATGGAACGGAAGGTTATGAGGTAGCCGGCTGCGGTGTTTCTCTTGATCCTCTGCCCTGTGGAGTGGTTAACGGCCTCATTTAGTAGGAAATCTTTGAAGTGCTTGCACATCACTACACTCAGGCTTCTGAACTTGCAATGTCCGCCGCAGAACTCGACGAACTGTTTGTAGCAGGCATTCCACTTGGTATGCCTGCGAGCAGCCTCGGTGCGGAAGTATTCGAGGAAATCGCCTTCCTTCAGGCTCTTGTCGAGGAATCCGAACTCTTCGTTGCGGATCTGGACAATTCTCTTGCCCTTGATGGCATTGGCAAGGTCTTCGATTTCCTGATTGTATTTGCGCTCCGCGGCATTCTTTGGTTCTGCAATAAGATATAGATTCAAGTTTTCTGTCCTCACCGTCTTGCGGGTGCGGATGTTATAGTAGCGCGGGCTGAAGACCAGACGGAGAGAAATCTTCCCGTTCTTGAGCGGCCTGCGTTCCAGTTTGACATTGGTATGATTTGACATAATAGTTGCGATTATGAGTTATTGTAAGTTATTGTAAGTTGTTGCAATGGATTGTTGTGCGTTGTGTGCAGCACCGGGAGAAATCGGGTGCAAGTATAACGCTTTTTTACGCTTAAATCAGCGCTATTCAGCCCCAGAGATGAAAATTGATAATAGTTTGATAACTTTATCAGCCATTATTTTCGGGGGAAGGAACCGAGATGAACCGCATAGCCGCATCGTAGTCGATTCTGCGAAACTTCACGAATCGTCCGTTCTGGACTCTTTCTATGCTGTTATAGCGGAGAACATTGTAAACCTGGTCCCTTGTCTGGCCATATTTCTCCATTGCCTCCTGGACAGTGTACCACATTTCCTGTGAACCACCGCCACGGACTGTATCGAAATGAATCTTGGAGTAGTAGGTGACATTGTGGACTTTCTTCCGTGGGATGCTGTAGTCACTGGCGATGTCATAGACTGATGTTAGGGCAAGACCATATTTCTCTTGAATCTCTGCTGCGGTGTACCACTCGGTGATTTCAGGGTGACTTTCTGCGGCTCTTTTCCGGAAAAGCGCATCCACTTCGTCTTGATAGTAATAGAGCCGGTTCTTGTGACGGATGGAAGTTATCCCGGAGCCTTGAAGAATCTTGTCAGCACCGGCTAAGGAATAGCCGTATTTCTCGGCGACTTCCTTTGTTGTGGCATAGGCTCTCACGATTGCCGGATTTATCACCTGAAACGAGCCGGAGAGGGGAGTCGCTTTCTGTTTCTGTGGGGTAGTCCGGTAAGGTGTGGCATTTTCGAAGGCTGCGTCCACATCTACTCTTCGGATAAAGGTCTTTCCTCCAGTCTGGATGACAGGGAAGAGCCCATTTTTGAGATAGTTATAGGCGGTTGAACGGCATACGCCAAGATAATCCGCCAGCAGGCGGGGCGTAAGAACCTCCGAATCTCTTCTCAGAGCCTTTTGTTTGAGGGCATTGTTAGAATCCACAATCCCTTGAGTCATTTCCCGGATGTGCTGCTTGTTGGCAAGTGACGCACATCGTTTGGAGCAGAACCTTGTGCTGCTCTTCTGCGCAGTGAATGTAGCTCCACACCACTGGCAAACCATTCCTTTGTAAAGCATCTTTGTCTAAATTTTGACTGAATTATTGTCCATTTGTGTACAACCGTGTCCAATGTTGCCCAATTGTTTCCAAGAGGAACAACGACCTCGGTGACATCAGTGGAAAATTCCGTCAGGAAGGAGGCTACGGTGCCGATTTGTGGCTGAAAGATGCTCAAAAAGCCCATAAATTGCACATCCAAAGGCTCTGAAATAAAAATGAGAGCCACTGCCAAGTGACTCTCATCTAATACTTTACGTTTGAATTAAAGCATTGCCGTTAAGCTGTTCACTTTCCGATGCAGAAATTCTTGAAGATGTTGCCGAGGACTTCGTCGGGGGTGACTT
>CAVEHG010000209.1:0-2088 GCA_963615405.1 bacterium
CTGTAGTAGAGTTTCGCCCCCTCGTAGGCCTTGCGGTCGAGACGCTCGTTCAGGTCGGCCATCATGTCCTCGCACTCGGCACGGTGGGTGTTGTCCGGCTCCTCGCGGAGATACTCGCTCATCGCGTTGAGGGCGGCGTAGGTCGGAGTCTGGTCCAGTTCGTAGCGCAGAGTCGAGCGGTAGAGACAGTCGATGCGCAGGAAGCGGGCGTCAGATGCGAACGGGCTGCGCGGATAGACCTCGATGAAATGCAGGAAGTTAGTTTCGGCAGTGTAGTAGTCCTTCTGGCGGTAGTTGCTCAGACCCTGATAGTAACGCACAGTGTCGTCTTTCTCGGTCCCTTCGGTGAACATCGTGAGAGACTCGAACATAGACGCAGCCTTGCTGTATTTTTTATTGTTGAAGTAGTTGAATGCTGCTTCGTACTTTGCTTCGACATCGGCGCTGTTCAGCAGCAGTTCATACTGGGATTTGCAGGCGTTCAGCGACATCAGGACGAGGGCTGCGAGCAGCGGCATTTTCAAGTGTTTATTCATATGACATATTCAAGTTTCGCGTGTGCTCCGATTCGTTTGAAATTCAGGGGTCACCCCGTACCGGGGAATTAAAGCCCACGCACTTTTTTTATTTCTGTGCCTCTTGCGCCTTCAGGAATTTCTCCGCATCAAGTGCAGCCCTGCAGCCTGAAGCTGCGGCATTGACAGCCTGCCTGTAGGTCGGATCCTGCACGTCTCCGGCAGCGAAAACGCCCTCGACATTGGTCTTGGAAGACTTGCCCTCGGTGATGATATACCCATCTTTGTCAACGCTGACCCATTTTGAGAACAGCTCGGAATTCGGGTGGTGGCCGATGGCAAGAAAAAAGCCGTCGACGGCAATGTCAAAAACCTCGCCATCCTTTCTCTGAAGCCGCGCTCCCGTCACTCCGTACTCGTCTCCAAGCACTTCGGAGGTGTTGCAGTTCCAGAGGATTTCTATGTTCTCGGTGTTCAGAACCCTTTCTCTCATAGCCTCGGAAGCCCGAAGGACATCCCGGCGCACAATCATATAGACCTTTTTGCAAAGCCCGGCAAGGTAGGATGCTTCCTCGCAGGCGGTGTCTCCCCCGCCCACGACGGCAACTGTTTTCTTGCGGTAGAAAAATCCGTCGCAGGTGGCGCAGGCGGAAACGCCCATCCCCCTGTATTTCGCCTCTGAAGGCAGCCCCAGATAGCGAGCAGTGGCGCCCGTCGCAATGATAAGGCTCTCCGCTTCAATGGCGGGCACTCCGTCGATTTCCACGGTGAACGGGCGCGCGGAAAGGTCAACGCCGCTCACGCAGCCGGTGCGAAGATCTGCTCCGAGTCTTTCTGCCTGATCCCGCATTGCCCCCATAAGTGCCTGACCATCAATTCCGTCAGTAAATCCAGGATAATTTTCAACGGTAGTCGTGGTGGTAAGCTGTCCTCCCGGCTGCACTCCCTCGATGAGCACAGGCGAAAGATTTGCGCGCGAAGCATAAATCGCCGCAGTATATCCGGCAGGACCCCCGCCGACAATCAGGCATTTCGTCTTTTCCATATATCAAATTTACCGTGGTCCCCATTCATCGGGCGTCACAAAGATTGCAAAATTAGCAAAAATGAGTCAAACATCCTCAATATTTCCAAATTTCAGCTATCTTTGTCCGGAGTGGCGGTTCATCAGAAGTCCGGAGTGGCGGTTCGTCAGGACACCGAACTTTTTACGACATTTCAAAACAGATTCTCGGCCGATGAACGGAAACAGGGATGCGATGGAGGAATTTGCCTCCGTTCTGAAGAAATATTCACTTAAGGCGACTCCGCAGAGGATGGCCGTCCATCGCGCCATGCTCCGTCTGGGGCACGCTTCGGCGGATATGGTCGCAAATGAAATCAGAAGCGACGGAAATGCGAAGATCACCGTCGCTTCAGTGTACAACATTCTTTCGGAGTTTGCGAAACTCGGGATATACCGCCACCGCCTCAGCGCCAACAACAAGATGTTCTTCGACATCACCACACACGACCACGCGCATTTCTACGACATCGAGAACAACACGTTCCGGGACATCTCCGAGGACAAGGT
>CAVEHG010000210.1:0-2081 GCA_963615405.1 bacterium
TAGGGATGCTTGAGAAGAATGCGACAGGCTTCCGCACGCAGGGCTTCGTCCAGACCCAGATCGCTCATCTGGGAGATGAAGTCCGGGTTGTACTCAATATGCTTTTGTCCCGTGCGGAGAGGGCACCGGATATTCCGGTTCTCTACAAATTCGTGCAGACAGATGACTTGGAACATAGCCGGTTCCTGCACAAACCACCTTTGGATTATATCCTTGATTCTGTCTTCCATTACTATCTTATGTGACTGATATATGTAGTTAGAGCCATTACCAGCACCTGGCAGTTGTTGATGAGAAAAAGCTTTGCATTCGGATAAGGGCCTTGCAAATAAGTATTTGCAAAGTGGGCCGCTGCCTCCTGTTTTTCCTCGGTCAGCCAGTCGAAGTAGTCATTGATATTCTTTATGGCCGCAGCTTTGTCACGAGGAGCGATGGTCTCAACTTCCAGGAATCTATATATGCCGTCATTTACGACACTTAGCTGATGGAGCTGATAGTCCTTGAGAACACTCTTTACGGAATCGAATTTGAGGACGATTTCGCGACCGGATATGATTTTCCTGTTCCCTACGTCGCTCAGGAATGCGCTTGCAGCTCTTGGCCCCACCACACTTGAGATGATTTTTGTCATCACCCCGCCTAGTTCCTTCTCGTTCAGGATTATGTCGGATACTCTTTTCCAGGCTCTGCGGTCCGGAGTTTTGTCCAGTCCCGTGTCTGCGCCTTCCTTCGTGTCGGGATTGTGGTCCAGCCATTCCTGATGTTCACGGATGAATTCCGTCACTCTGCGGTCAACGCCGTTCTTTTCTGCCCAGAGGAGCCATTCCTGTGCGGTCGGGCGAAAATTCAGGATGTTGAACCTACTCGCGAGAGCCGGGTCCAGGTCGGTGAGTTGGTACTGGTCTCCTGCGTTGATGGCACTTATGAGGCGGCTACCCTCAGGAAGGCTGCGCCCAGCGAGTTTGCGATTAAGACAAAGGTCCATTACTGTCTGGAGGATTTCCGGCCGTGCGCGATTGAGTTCGTCAAGGAATAGTACGACAGGCTTCCCGTCGGTCGGGAACCAGTATGGAGGCATAAATTCGGTTTTCCCGGTCTGCTCGTTCTTGTGAGGGAGTCCCAGCAGGTCGCCAGGATCCGACATCTGTCCCAGGAAAAGGGGAATCACATCAAGTCCTTTTTTTTCAAAGTATTCGGTGAGAATTTCGGATTTGCCGATGCCGTGTGCGCCGACAAGCATAATGTTGTGTGATGCAGGTGTTACGTCGAGTACCCGCAGAAGTTCAGTACTGTTGATATTGATGTTTGCCATATTCTTTATTGTTCTGAAAAAACTTTTTGGAATGCATTGTAATTGTGGCCGTGGGCGTTATGGTCTTCTATTATGGCGAAGGTGACCAGTCGGTAACGGTCCCGGAATTCTTCTTCGCCGAGAATCTGTCTGAACAGCATGGCCATTTCCTCAGGCGGATTGCGGAAGGCTCCGCATCCGAAAGCTCCGAGTACAAGAGAGTCGTGACCATGGCGAAGGCCCATCCTAAAGATAGCACGAATCTTATTGGCCGTTATGGACTTGGCATCTTCGCTCATCCTACCTTCAGAGGTCAGCTTGATCGAGTGTTCGCCGTTAAGGTTAAGTGCTGCGCAGGTTATCACTCCGCACTGATAGGGTTTTTCCATAAACTGACACTCTCTTCCTTTGCGGAAGACCGTCACGGCAGGGGAGTAGATTATGCTGTGATTAAGAGAGCGGAGAGGGTAGTTGTCGCCTTCCTTGTGGTTGTAGCCGAACCTTTCGGCGAAGTTCCTGTCGAAGGTGAAGATGGATCGGCTTAGGGTGCTTCTGCGGCAGATGGTTTCTTCCTGTGCGCGGGCGCCTTTTTCTACGCCTCCTCCCGGGTGGCTACCGCTTGCAAAATTGAGTAGAGCCGGATGGTATCCCTTTTCCACAAGTCTTCTGGTTGCTTCGAGGCAATCGTTCTGTTCCACGATGACTTTTGTGCCTTCAAGAAGGACAGGGACGGTGGTGCGGGGAAGTTGCGTGTGGACGCATTCCTCACCTTTGAGCATCGGCTGGAGAC
>CAVEHG010000211.1:0-2021 GCA_963615405.1 bacterium
GGATTCTTCCGGAAAACCGCGAAATAAATTTGGGGATTCGGCAGAAGAAGGGAAACTTTCCTTTATTTTAGGAAATATATGGCGATTTTTTCCTTTATTTTAGGAAACTTTGTATATTTGCCAAAAATCCACTGCCGATGAAAGATATTTTCAAGACTCTTATATCTCTGAAACAGAGCAATATCCCCACGGATTACCTTCCCCGCGAACTCAAACTTCCTACTGACTCAGGGAAGATTATAGCCGTGACTGGCGGACGCAGGTGCGGGAAATCCACATTGATGGAGCTTGCAATCAACGACCTTCTCGCAGAAGGGGTCGCCAGGGAGGCAATCGTCTGGATTGGATTTGACGATGAGCGGTTGAAGGATATGACGGCCGGAGAGTTTGATCTGATTCTCAGCGCGTATCGGGAAATGTTCCCGGAGAGGAAAATCAGAGACACATACTTCTTCTTCGACGAGATTCAGCGCATCAAAGACTGGGAACTGTTTGTGATAAGGCTCTACAAGTCCTACTCCAAGCACATATTCCTCAGCGGCAGCAACTCGGAAATGCTCTCTTCGGAAATCGCCACAGAACTTCGCGGATGGCCGCTTGAATACAAGGAATACCCGCTGTCATTCGGGGAATATTGCCGGTTTACAGGGGTAAAGACCGACTCTTTTCTCGAAGAAGACGCTGCCCGTCTGGTATGCGCATTCAAGGCCTACAACTCAGACGGAGGCTATCCGGAGGTCACCCTCCAGAAGGATCGCACGATAAAAACAAAAATTTTGCAGGGGTATTTCAATACGATGATATTCGAAGACTTGATGGAAAGGTACAGGCTAACAAATCCCGAGAGAATCAAATATGTGCTCAAACGCCTTCTCGCGGGCATTTCCAAACCATCATCCATCAATGCGATCTACAACGACATAAAGTCGCGGGGGCTGAAGGTGTCCAAAGATGAGCTCTACGACATAGCTGACAAGGCGTGCAGTATCTTTCTACTTTTCAAGGTGCAGAAATTCGACAAATCCCTTGTGAAAGAGAACAATTCGCTGCCCAAGTATTACTGCATCGATGCAGGATTGAGACAAAACCTGTTGAAGCCCGCAAGCGAAGACAACGGTAAACTCCTTGAAAATGCTGTGTTTCTACACCTCAACCGCAACCTTTCGGATGAAGGGAAAATCTGCTATCACACAAATGAGGGCAGAGGGGGACGCAAAACCGAATGTGACTTCGTCGTGCAGGAGGGGGATGAGGTGACCGCTCTCGTTCAAGCCTGCTGGTCTCTCGACGAAACCACCCTAAAAAGGGAAATTGAAGGAATATTGAATGCCGCGAAAGAAACGGGATGCAAGGATATGACCGTCGTAACCTCCGACCAGGAATACTCTATCACAGAAGGCGGAAACACGATAAAAGTTGTTCCGGCGTGGAGATGGCTTCTGTAGTCGCCGAAAAGTTCAGAATAAAATCGCCCAAAGGTTCGGAATGGAACCGCTCAAAAGTTCGTAATAGAATCACCGAAAAGTCGGAAAATGTGAAAAACCTCGGCTTCCTCCGCGAAAATGGCCAAAGCGCCCAATCACTTCAAAAGTGCTGATTTTTACGAAAATCGTCACTTTTGAAGTGATTATTAGTTATTGTAGTGAAGGACGACATAGAATACGGCCACGGCAACATAGTGCCCCTCTGGGCTTTCGGGCTGAACTATTAAAACCGTGCGGGAATTTGACAAACGGATTGCAGCGTTGTGCAGCAGGGTTTTGGTTGAACCGACAGAGAGATCTATTCCTTGCTGACGGGCGTATGCCTGAAGACAAACTCCAGCTGGAAGCGGGTTCTGTACAGGTCAAAGATATCTCGGGCAAACATCGTGGTGTCAGTGGAAAAGAAGACCTTACGGGTCTGACGCTTTTCTTCATGGCGGCTGCGCATCCTGACCAGAACCAGTCGATGCCCGGAGTCTTCTTCCCGGCTTTGGAGATGTAACAAGGGTCGATGGCTATTGCAATGCGATGTCCCTT
>CAVEHG010000212.1:0-10432 GCA_963615405.1 bacterium
CACATCCTTGCCATCTACCACTCAAGTGTTGCACTGTTCACTTGAATTGGCGATTAATTACATGCTAGCATCACAAAGATATCAAAAGATTTCAACAAAGTTGCATATTTTGATAATTTCTTTTCATAAATTTGTGAAATAGATAGAAAATTGCATATAAAACTATGTCAAACAAGATTGGGCGTAACGATCCGTGTCCTTGCGGGAGTGGCTTGAAATACAAAAATTGTTGTCTGAGAAAATTCAGCGCCGGCAACGTGGTGCCTTATAATGGCAGTAATGCCAGTAGTTATGCAGGAATCAACGACTGTACTGAAATATCGGATTATTTCAAGACCCATTCAACGGCAGACATCTTCAACTTCATAATCGGCCTGCAATTGTCTCCAGCGAACCATGGCAAAAATGTCAGAATCGAAGAGTTGGCAAGGCTGGCTGTGCAGTATGCCCATTCAGGAGGAGGTCCGGTAATCCAATCAGAGCTTGAAGCTATTCTTGATAGGGATTTCGGGCAGAACCATATGGAAGATTTGCCTTGCAATATGTTTAGCGAATATGTGGCATTTTATGGTGGGGCACACACGACTTTCCCTGGAATCACATGTAAATCCATAGAGATTTTGAACGACTTACTATCAGCCGTGTTCAAAACTAAGAATGCTATCCCGAGCAATATAGAGCACGAAATGAGCTTTGCCGTTCAGCTTATATTCACCCTTGGAGAGTATTATGCTAAACTGGGTGATGTAGTTGGCAATCATAAGGGAATCGAGTATGAGGACCCTCGCTTCGACTATAGTCAGTGCGGTAAGGATTATTCTATTCTTGCAGATGATATTCAGTCAGTTGGGGCTGAAAATATTACTGGACTTGAAGTATTGAAGGACTTCATCCTTGATATGGCCGACCCTGATATCGCTATAGCAGATCCGGATCATTCCCCATTATTGCAAAAGCCTTTGGTCGAGTTCGGAGGGAAATATTATTTCCTTCTCATATCAAATGAGGCGAATGCAATAAGCTCATTTATAATGAAAAAGGTCATCGCGTGCAAATGCGAGGACAGCATTGCCCATTCTATGCGGCAACATATCTGGGATAGAATCAGGTATGGATGCACTAGGATGGAATGGCCGTTGACAACATTTGAGCTTCCCGAAAATAAAGATCCATACATAGAAGAAGTTGTCGCGCAGTTCGATGTGAACTGGATTGCATACTTATGCTATGTCCACGATTTGGGTGAAAGCTTCAAGGATGCTGTTAATGGTGGGGAATTCTTCTATCAAGTTGATGATCACATCAAAGAGGCAGTTGGTTTCTTGAGGAATAATCCCATTACCAAGGATTACCACATTCTTACTCTGTTGCTATACTCATCCTCCGGAGAGACATTCATGCTTCCTCACAATGGCGGAGAACTAGAAGATTATCGCTTGTCATTCTCAGCATACGATTTCATCGATCTTTCACAATCTGAGCATTGGAACAGGCTCAGCTTGTTGAGGTTTGCTCAAATGGAAAAAAGGCACGAAAGCTGTTTTGGATTAATGCTCAACTCACTGGATGTGTATTCGCTGTATAAGTCCAAGAAAGAAAGCTTCTATCTGTCTGACAAAGAAAAGTACACAAGCATCTTTATACCACCAGATGACGGTATGCACCTCATTTTTGATTCAAAAATCAAGCGTGATTTCCGAGCGGTGGACATAGTGAAAAAAGGCGAGTCCTTTACAATGCCAGTAATATGCGCATTAGATGGCATGCCAATTTACGAGCCGGATGTTGCTTCAGGCAGTTACTATGTGGTGACTATTGCATATTCTGTCCCGATATGGGTGCATTGCAATCAAGTTCGGAGCAAACGCTCACACGAATACGAAGCGGCAGATTTATATGGAACGGCCATCGCTTTTTGGCTGACAAGACTTTCACCCGCATTATATAAAACCGTATCGGAAAGGTTTACCCGTCCTTTCAATATAGAGTTGATATTTGATGAAGACCTCTTTGATCAGTATCGACACGAAAATGACTTTACAGAGAGTTCAGAAGAGGCCTTTGAATTTTCGTCCTGTGGCTCCACCCTGTCATTAAGAATACATAGATCTTCCATGTCAACAATGGCAGTCGGAACGAATGCCGGAGAGCGGGATCTGATGAGAAAACTTATCGCCAGATGGCTGAATTTAGATGACGTGGTAATATCCTGTGCATTGGATAATTATATGCCGTTAAGTTCTGCGAAGATGATTCTCCTTACAGATACTGGCAAGAATGAAATCATGGATCCAAGGAATTTGCACCGGCCATTGTACATAAGTAATGCAATGGACCAGATGATTCTGGAAAGCCTGCCGGAATATATGGCAGAGAAGAATCTGGATATTGATGGAAGCATAGAAAGCACCGAAGCGAAGATAAATTTTCTCAACAGCCTTGTGGATGTGCTGTTTGAGAAGCTTCATAACGAGGTCGTTAAGTATAGTAAAGTCTTTTTGTTGAGACACATAGTTGACGTTAATGAATCTCTGATTTGGGACCGGGAGCATGATGGGATTATCGTGCCGGCAAAATTCCTTTGTTTGGCAGATACAAAGGAAAAGAGAGAAGAGTATCTGGAACACGAGAGGGTTTTGACTGATTCAAGCCTTGCGGCAAGATGCCTGGCGGAATATGTGGTTTCTCTAAATAACAATGGCGGTTCGCTTATACCTGGGGGCGAAGAAATCGAGCACATGATGGCACTTATGCGGGCGATTATAACCTTCGGTTCACAGTCTGATTCTTTACATTATGGAATAGCCAACGTGCAGATTGAGAAACTGGGGTCAGGAAGATATGCAATCACTGATGACGCATTCCAAGAAGGAATGGAGGAATTCTCTCGAGCGTATGTGGAAGAGGATATCAATCGCCATATAGCGTCATTCCCCTCAAGGCTTCAAATAATGCAAAGCCCCGACACTAAGTCACCGCAGGAAATTGCCAATCCATATTGCATAACGCCAGAAGATGTCAACAACGCATTTGCAACTGATTGGGGTATCAGTTTTACCGACATAGATGCATTCTGCTATGGATGTTACAGCCTGTGTATAAACAAGAATACATCAGCTCTGGATATAGATAGTGACACTTTCGAAAAGGAAATTATGGCGCTACAGCCCAGCTTGACAAAAGGCAAGATACAAACAAGCATCAGCCATTTTTCCCTATCAGAGAGAGGCAAATTCCTTACAGCACCGGAAGGTTATAAAAACCAAGAAGTATTCCCTTGGGTATACAATAGAGAATTGAGTTATATCCGGAGATTTATTCTGTCTTACAATATAGGAGATGGCAATCAAAGGTATATATTTGGGCCAAGAAGTGCTATGGCTTCATTAAGACAACTTGCTACATTGTTGTCCGATGGCCGCTTACAAGCCGAAACCGCCAAACTCAAAGCATTAAGGTCCAAGTTCAACGACATTAAGGGGGAGGACTTCAATGAAGATGTCCGAGAGTATTTAAAGGAAAATATATCGCTTAAGGTATGGGATTGGGAAGTCAAGATAAGTACAGATGGCAATCTGACGGCAGATAAGAACTATGGCGACATTGATGTTATGGCCTACGATGCCAACAGGAAGATTCTGTTTGCAATTGAGTGCAAGAACACTGAAAAGGCAAGGAACATAAGAGAAATGAAAACCGAGCTGGGTAAGTATTTCGGCCTTCCTGGTGAGAAAAAGAAAGGATACATCCAGAAGCATATTGATCGGGATCGATGGCTCAAAGACAACTATGACCAAGTCAAAAATTATGTTGATAAAGACAATGACTTCGAAATCAAGTCAATAATCATGACGTCAGAAGTCATCCCACTTTCCTATATCAGCAAATTGCATCTGGAACTGCCAATACTGGCATTTAGCCAATTGAAATCAAGAGGGATTGACCAATTATACGAGGTGGCAGATAAAATGCAATAGAAGTAAGCGGTCAAGCCCTTTTTCCTCCGCTGAAGCTGCGTCAGAAAGGCTTGGTTCCAGCCTCCGCCACACTTCGCGTGGCTCCGACTTCCACTCTATCGAGTTCCGCCCGGCAGACATTCCCAACTGCCGTACCGTCAGTTGTAAAAGCCTGCTTCGGGCTCCACAGCGCCTCCGCCTTCGGCTACGTCGCTTAAAGGAAAAGCGGTGTCGGTCAGCAGTCAGTTATTCCGCGATGCTCCATAACTGCCAGCTCACCGACCTTATTCATTGCCACGCACAGCGAGACTTCCCATCTTGCGAGCAGGTCGTGAAGACTCGCTTGTTCCCACGCACGACATCATCGGCGGCTTCGCCGCCTGCGGCCCCGCACTCCCTCCCAAAGGCGGACCGACCAGCGGCTGCCGCCGCTCATCGTGCTGCCTTGCGTGATGTCGATGTGGATATTGGTGCTGTTGATAATGGAAGTGGTGTGAGCAGGTACGACCAAGCGCGCGGGTGTTCACCTATATGCGTTACCGGCATTAGTGCTATTGGCGTTTCTCTACTATATTGTGATAAGACATACCGGCTCTATAGTGCTATTGGGAATTTTGATAGTTTTGATGATTCCCGCCTTTGGCGAAATTTTGCGTCCTGCCGGTGCGTGGCGCAGTGCAAGGCCCTCACTATCGGGCACTCGTTCGGGCTGGAGCGTTTTCCTTGTGCGAAGGGAATAAAGCGGTCATCCGCACTCTCTGCGTCTGCAAGACAGCCGCAGACAGCACGGCTGGTGTTCAAAAGTCTCCTCTTTGCCGGCTGCGCCGCCAAGAAGAGACACGGCGGCTTCCGCCGCCGGACTAAAGAGAAGTAGGTGTCGAGACTTCCGTCTTTCTCCGAAAGCCAGAAGACTCGACCCTTCTATGCCCCACCGCCCCACAGGGGCCATAATCCGGCCCGCTCCGTGCGGAGCAGTGCGAGGGTAAGTACCTCGAAATCCGAAAGTTAGACATAATCGGAGCTTAGTTGTGTAACAGTCGGCTCCGCCGCCAGATTACACAACCCCGATTATGTTAACTATCTCTGTCAGTGTGAGTTCGACCGTTGGGTGCTTCGTAGCCCGCGAGCCGGAGGCGGCTGGCGACATCGTGCTTCCTTCAAGGGCTAACGGCCTCCAAGCCCGTCAGGAAGCACGGGACTTCCGGCGAGAAGTGCGAAGGCTTGTCCCTTGTCAGAAGGTGAGTGCGTAAAGGACGGTTTGTCTATCATCATACGGCGGAAGTCCGAAAGGGTCGCCAGCCTTAGCAGCGAAGCTGCGGGCCTGCAGAGGGAGTTCTTCAAGCCTTCGGGCAAGCCCTCGACTTCAAGAAACACCCTCCTCCGGCAAGGTAAGGCGCAGAGCGCCTTGCCTCCATCACGCTCGTTTTCTCCTCTCCATAAGTGTCGTCCACTTCGTTTCCGCACACCTCTTCGGAGGGCGAGCGGAAAGGCGAGACTGCTTCCTCCGTCGCCTGCGTTCGTCCCTCACTCCGGCACTCCGGGCGCAGACTCGCACAGCGGAATCGCTCCGCTCCCTGTTATGCCGGGCCTGGATGCTCCAGGGACTTCGGTGCGTCCGTTGCGGCTGCGTGATTAAGCCGCGGCTTCTCCTCCTTGCGGCTCGGCACAACAAGCAAGCTTGTTCTGCTCTCGCTCGCTGCGTCGGTTTCCGCCGACTGCGACGAACCCTTCGGTTTCATCTCCGTTGCCGGCTCCGACCTCTCCGCCTCCACTACCTCACCCAAGTCTCTTCCGCCGGCCTGGCCCTCACGTGCGAAGATGGTTAACATTGTGCTTTCATTCGCAGGACAATGCCTGAGCCGGAAAGACCGTCATCTCCTCGCTCGAACCTTAGTGCGTCCGGCTCCTGACGCGCCTATCGGCTTGTCTGCTCGCTCTGCGGAAGACAGAAAGAACGATGCTGACGCATCGCACTTTCAGACTTCCTACGAGCCAAGCGGTGGAATATGCACACGCTCCGGCGGTGTCAATGATTGCAGCGTCTTCGCCCGCGCGAAGGTGTCGCCGGGATATATACAAATGGAAAAAACGGTCGCGCAGAGACTGCGCTCCCGGACTTGCGGCTATCACGAATTTTGTCAGTAAATTTGTACCGGCAAGGCACTTTCGAAGTCCCTCTGAACTACCTATGTGGGGAAGACTTCAAGGCTCCTCGCCGCTTCCGGGCGCAGTCCTCCAATCCTGCATCGTCAGCTGCTTCGAATGAACTTCCGGATGTCGGCTGACAACCGAATCTACAATGACAAAAAGATCATTGGAGTATGCCGAGATTTCTTCCGAACACAAGGTTTTCTGACTGCTGGTCTTCCGTGGGGGACGTGACATTCTACCACCGGGACGGGGTATGCTATTTTAGGAAGAGGCCGGTCTGCGCCTACGGCGGCTCTGCCGGGCAAATCGCCACAGGGGATGTCCACAAGAGGGCGCTTGCGGCCTGGAGAGGACTGAACCACGTTGTGCAGCTCAAATGGAACTCCATCGCTATGTCGGTGCGTCCGCACCGCCCGCCGTTCGACGGGTCGGCGCACATCACGGGGCACAATCTCTTCGTGTCGGCTTACCACGGCTTCGCGCAGACAGGGGACGAGCATATTCCGGAGCCTGCGCCGTGGAGAGCGTTCCCGCCGTTCTCGGTGGAATTGGCAGGATGCGAAGATGTCGAGGGGGTTCTGGTCATACGCTTCAAGGTGAATATGCCGCAGGAGTCCGAGCCGACAAGATACCGTCTCCACACGAAAATCCAGCTGACCGCTCCGGGAGGAGGAAAACGCCCGGGGTATATGCGTATGTTCGTGGCCGGGGAGAACTGCGGCGTCAAAGAGAGCATAGTCGAAGTCAGAGTGCCGGACTACAAAAGCGTCTGGGGACTAGAGCTGACTTCCTACACTATGCACAGCCGCCTCACCCTCATCGACACCGTCACCGGCTATCGGGCGACCGGATTGAGGGAAAGTTCACGGTCAGTCTGTAAGATTTCGTCTGCATTTCCGGCATCATCGGGAATGCGGCGATAATCGGATTATTTTCCGTCATAATCTTAAAGTCTTGCTTGATATTATAGCGGATAAATCATTGTCAATCAGAATTTATTTCGTATATTTGCGATGGAATCGTAAGGCTGTCTGGCAACATCAGAAGATATGATTGTCAAGCCATCCATAGCATTCAACGGGTTCTCCGGCAGCGCGGGCGAAGTCACCGCACGCGACGTGGACGGCAGAACCGTCCTCTCCGGCAAATCTCAGCAATCCAAGACCAAGACTCCCGCGCAGGCGGTGAGAAGAAACACTCTGTCCAGAATCTCCCGGTCATACAGACAGCTTTCCGATTCCCAGATGAAGGGCTGGGAGACTCTGTCAGAGCATATGAAGGGCATCTCCACATTCGGGGAGGCGGCGAAGATGACGGCGCACAACGCATTCGTACGCATCAACACCAACCGTGCGCTCGCAGGGATGCCGGCCCTTTCCAACGCCCCGGTCTATACCTCCGATGTCCCCGAGGTGGACTATGACGATTTCTGGGTCACTCCCGAGAGGATAATATTCGTGGGACTCAACCAGCCGTCGGAACATCACCGCCTGGTGATGAAGATGTCGAGGACCGAGAGCACGGGAGTTTCCTCCGGCTGGGGCAACACGGTCATAGTCGCTCCTGCGTTCTCTCCCGACTGGGGAGATGCCGACATCACGCAGAGTTATCTTTCCACAATCGGTTTTCTGCCAGTGGCGGGACAGAAGTATTTCCTGTCGTTCTGGTGGATGGACACGGAGACCGGGTTCACCGGGGAGTCTATGGCGGTGTCGGTCATCTGCCAGGAACTTTCGGCGGTGAAAAAGGCAATCTACACTCCTCGAAACGAGCTGACTCTTGACAACGTCTCCTCGCTCAGTAGCAATGTGACAGTCGACAAGCTCTACATCGAGCAGGCTCCGGGTTCCGCCCTTGTTATAATGGACGCGCACTCGGTCAACAGTGGCTACGTCGCCGGCATCAGCGGCAAATTCAAGGACGTTCCGGGCTCCTATCTATCCGGACGAGTCTATTTCCCGGGACGGTGCAACGGGCGCAGCAAATGGGCCATCGGCCTGTATGAGCTGTTCATCTACAAAGCAAAGTCCTACACGGAGTGGAGTCTCTCCGGTCGCTGCGGGACTTATGATCCTGACTACTCGGTGTTCGCGACATCAGCGATTGTAAATTTCTAAGGACAAGATAACGACAAGATTGAGAATATGATTACCTCCATATCAAACAACATTGGCATAGAGCAGATCTCCTTCAAGGATTACCAGAGGGAGAACCTCACGATATTGAACGCGCAGTTCGAGGTTGACCCGAGCTCCGAGGCGTGGAAGAGTGCAGATGAGATTGTCTTCGAGTTCAGCTCGCTTCTGATGCGCAAGTCTGCCGACACCTGCGTCTATCTCATAGACTCCCGTCCGTTTTCTGAGGACGATAAAGCTTTCCGCGGGACTGTTCTCCGGAGCCGGATTGCCGGGAACAGGCTGCATATCGAGAAGGTGGACGCTTTCGACGGGTATGGGCCGCTGCGCTTCATCGTATGCTCGGCATACGCCAAAGGCGGGCAGAGGACGGAGATAGTCTCCGACGGGTTCGTCACGACCGGCATATCCGGCAACTTCTCGAACACGGTTCTGAACAAGAAGTGCCTGATGGTCAAGGATGGCTATGTGTTTTGCCTCTTGACCTTCAAGAAGTTCGGCACCGACGGCTCCACGCTCGAGCAGGCGTTCGACATCACGGGGATGCCGACGGATGTGGACGTGGCCGTTCCGGTCGTGTACAGCAACGGAGTAATCAACACGAAGGGGCATCCGCTCGCTATCGGACGCATCAGCGGCGGACATTTCACCTGCACCAACCCCGACAGCGGCAGCTTCACCGCCAACGACGGGACGTTCCTGCATTTCTTCGCGGTCAGGGATGGGGCTGATGATAATTCCGACAGTTCGGATAGTTCAGACAGTTCCACGGATGCCGAGACTCAGTCCGATTCCACTGAATAACAATACAATATAAACCTTTATGTTTCACCATTTTAATACCATTTTTCAATGAAGTACATCCCATCAATCGCCTTCGAGGAGATGTCAGGTTCCGCGAAGGGAGTGACCGCAGCAAAGGTGCGCGGCCGCAAGTACATCCGCAACCGCGGCTACGGCGGAGGTTTCAAGACCGCCGCCCAGTCAGCTGTCAAGGCGGTATTCAAGCAGCTCTCCCAGAGCTGGAAGAACCTCACCAACGAGCAGATTCTCTCGTGGAACTCGCTCGCCAACACCCAGAAGGGAAAGTCAGTGCTCGGAACTTCGAGCAAGATTTCCGGGGCGAACCTTTATTCGAGGCTGAACTTCTGGATTGTCAAGGCCGGTGGCACGGCTCTCACCACTCCGCCTGTGCTTGTCGGGGTTGACGCTCCTTGCGAGGCGGACCTCTCGCTCACGGCGGACCAGTTCACCTTCCAGCTGCCCGACCCTCCGGCAGTCACCACTGACCTCAAGCTCGTCATTATGGCCTCCGCTCCGCAGAGCAACGGCGTGACCAGGGCTTACAGCAAGGCCGTGATGATAGGCTCGCCGAGAGCGGTCGTTGACACCGCCATCAACCTCAAGACGGAGTACGAGGCAGTTCACGGCGCTGTTACCGCCGCTGCTCCAAAGGTCTTTCTGAAGTATTTCTTCATCAACACCAAGACCGGCGAGAAGTCCGGCGAGGTGCTCGGGGAGATTTCGCTGTAGCGGTCATCATTTCATCGCCCCGTCACTTGGAATCATCGTCAGAGATGGCGGACTCCGGTGGCGGGGCGTTGTATTACTCTGAAGATTTACAGCACAAACAAACGATTACACAACGGCCGCGCAGTGCGGCGATATTATTTCATTCATTATGAAAGCGAGCGAGAAAGCATATTCATTGATTCGTCAGTTCGAGGGGCTGCGGCTAACGGCATACAGATGTCCGGCAGGAGTCTGGACTATAGGCTACGGACATACATCGGGAGTGACTGAGGGGATGACAATCAGCATAGAACAGGCGGAAGAGTTCTTGAGGCAGGACATAGAGGCGGCGGAAGGCATTGTCAATGCCGAGTGTCCGAATTTGCGTCAGTGCCGGTTCGATGCGCTGGTCTCGTTCGTGTTCAATGTCGGCGAAGGGAATTTCCGCAAGTCCACGCTTCTGATGAAAGTCAAGGTCAATCCGGACGACAACTCCATAATGGATGAGTTCCTGCGTTGGGTCTATGCGAAAGGCAAGGTTCTGCCCGGACTCCAGAAGCGAAGACTCGCGGAGATGAAGCTGTATTTCTCTGAAAGCTGACGGCGTTCCCCATTGACATTCTGCAAACTGAACACAAAATCTTCCTGCCTTATGGACAAATCCGAAATCCTCCAGTT
>CAVEHG010000213.1:0-6034 GCA_963615405.1 bacterium
TGCACGTCAACGCAGGTAAAGCCCTTCTCTATGAGTTCATCGTGTGTTTTGCGCTCTTGATCTGTTTCGAATCCTCTTTGGTAAAGTGCGTGCTGCTTGGTAAAGTCAAGTTTCATTCGCTCGCCTCCTCTCTTTAGTTCGCGATTCCGGTTTCTTTGAAATAGTTGAATTTGGGGTAGTAGTCGTAAAACACTTTGTCACCAACTTGCCCTTGCCGATTCTTCAGAACCACCAATTCAATCTTGCGAGGATCGGCCTTTTTCGCCTCTGTGGAGTTGAAACTCTTTTCTCCTGCTCCCTGAAGCTGCAGACACAATACTACATCGCTTCCGTATTCGATAGCTCCACTCTCTTTCAACTGGGCGAAGTTCGCATCCTGATTGTATCCGGTGCGGTTGAATGAGGAGATTGCTATAACTGGGATCTTCTTGTCGCGGCTGAGGCGCTTCATCTCGAGTACGGCGGTGTCTGTGTTCTGTTTGTCGCTCGCTCTCGGATCGGCTGCAGGTAGGATCTGCATGTAGTCGATGATGAGGAGCGGCCTGTTTCCGGTGTATCTGATGTGTTGCTCTACCAGTCCTCTGATTTCCTTGATCCCGATATTGCCTATTCCCTCATGGATGAAAAGATGATCCGCATATTCGCTGTATTCGCTCTCGGCCGTGTCGATGACTTCTCGCTCGGTCTGGTTGTAGCCCACGTAGCGCCTTCCGTCCGTGATTCCTCGGGCGGTCTTTGCGTTTTTCGGATCGATTCCTCGCGCCTCTATAATCTTGATCGTGTGACGGCTGATTGATTTGGCCATGAGCTCGGATCTGGCCATTTCGAGAGCGATGATGATAACATCATGTCCCGAGGCGGCCACGCTGTCGGCTAATTGCATTGTAAACGTGGTCTTTCCGAGAGAGGTCATTGCGCCGATAGTGTAGAGGCCTTCATACAGTCCTCCGTCTAGCACTTTGTCTAATTCGGGGTATCCGGTCTTCAGGCAAAGCGTGTTCACGGTCTCCGAGATTCCGTCAATGAATTCTTGCAGATGAGCTCCTGCGCGGCTTGAAAAGTATGCGAGCCTCTGATTGTATTCAGGGTCGGTCACGCTGGCAACGGCCTCTTTCAGTCTCTCCGGATCTCTCTGAAGCATTTCGTTTGCGTCCTTGTAGCCTTCAAACAGATTCGCGCGTTTCGCGTCTAGTCCTCGCTGCTGGAGCGCTGCTTCTAATTCTGCCGCTTTCTTGATCCCGGTATTGTCGTTGTCGAGAGCGATTATAAACGGCTGTTTCGGCTTCTTTGCGTCAATCGCTGCGAGGAGCTCCTGATAGCCCACGCCTCCGAGGCCGACTGCGTTTCCTCCGCTCTGAATGATTGAGAGCGCGTCTAATTCGCCTTCAACGATGATGACGGGCTTATCTTCCTCGAGCGCTCTCCGGAGATTCATGCTGTGCACACTTCCCTCTTTCATTTTCTTAAATCGGTACTCGGTCTCCGTGAGTTCTGAATCCGGCCGAACGTCTCTTGCGATGTATGAATACTTGGAAGTCGGTATGATGAGTCTGGCCGTTTTCGGAGGTTCCTTGCATTCTCCGGCCTTGAATTGCTTAATCGCGGTCGGGCTCTGCCACTGTGGATCGAATCCGAGCAGGTATTTATCGCATATCTCCGGCGAGAGTCCTCTCTGCTGCGGGTAGTTGGTCTCCGCTAAACGTGCGTGACATTCCCTGTAATAATCGGTGCAGTCGGTCGGCGGTTCCTGTTCCTCGGGCGCTGAGGCTTCTACCGTGGGGATCGTGGCTGCAGGAGCTCCCTTTTGCCGATGAGAGGAGAATTCCATTCCTTCAATCTCGATTCCGTAGAGCTCGCATCCCTTTTTCAGCTGCTCGTTGTAGTCGGTGAGGCCGTAGTCTATGCCGATGAGGTCGAGCGTGTCGTAATTTGCTCCGCATGATCCGCAATGCACCTTTGGCGGGTTTTTGCCTTTCCAAATCCCCATGGACGGGTGCTTGTCTGGGTGCGTTGGGTTCAGGCAAGAGAATTCCTTCTTGGGATCGATTCCCTTGCGTCTGAGGTAGTCTTCCATCTGTCCCTGAATAAATGCCTTTGCTTCATCGCGGTTCATTTTCATCTATTTCTGTCACTTCCTTCTGTTGTCGTTGGTGTGATCTTTTCGCCGATAAGGGTGAAGTCTTTGCCGTGATCCCGAGGAGGAATCCTCCCCTTATCGGCATCATCATCGTAGCACACGTTTTTGAACGTCACGCGTTCAAAAAACGCTGCGTTCTACGTATTATACGTATTAGGGAAAATCAGCGGTTTTCGAGGTCTCGCAGGTTTGTGCAATTTGCGCACATGATCCCGCGATTCTGGCCTGTTTCCTGCAGAAAATTGGGCAAAGTGCACAAATCGCAAAACGTGTCAAAAATGTGAAATATCATCGATACCCCATATTATATCATCGATACCCCATATTATATCATCGATACCCCATACTTCTGGTATCGTTGTCCCGCTGGTTTTCGTGGGGTATCGGTGATAGGTTCAAGCCTGAGAAGCGGCCTTTTTGCTCTTGGTTTTTGCCTTCCGTGCGTGGCTTGTGGTTGTGAGTCTGGCCTGTTTTTTCTCTCGTACTTCATCCATTGGGGGGTAGTCCTTGAACACAAAAAACACTTTCAGCTGCATGAATTCGTGGAAGCTGAGCGCGAAAAGCGGGCTGTGTTCGCCTTGGCCGCCTTCAATGTGAGTGCCGTCCGGCTTGATGTACCAGTATCTAGCGAGAATACCCTTATGAAGGAGCTCGGCCAAATCTCGTTCGAACGGCTTGACGATTCGCTGAATTATTTGCCCTGTTCTCGCAATGTCCTCATACGCAGGGAGTGACAATGCAGATTTCATGAGAGTGAGCACTGCGATGATATCCTGCGTTTTCTTGCCATCGTTCATGTTTCGATGCGCGCTCAGCTTCCACCCAAACTGCACGCTGTACGGGTGCAAGCGGGTGTTGATCGTGAACAGCTTTGACGGAACAGGCATGATATAAGCGCCACTCAAATAAACGGTGAGGTCGTAACTAAAGGCAAAGTCTATTGCTCCGTGCTCGAAGCTGAGGTCATCGTCTGTGATTGTGTGATCTGTGATTCTCAAACGGTGATGTTTGAGGATCTTTTCCGAGCGCTTCTTTTCATCGGGCTTTTCCCATGCCGGCTCGCTCCAATCAAGAGAGATGTGATAGAGCTCCTCTATCGAGGAGAGAAGCTGAGCCTTTGCGGATGTGATGTCCGTTAGCTCGCATTTCTTCATGTAGTCCTTGAGTGAGAGCTTGATGTGTCGGCCGATGTTTATGTCCATTTGCGACAACGGGCTTTTTTTGCCTGGTATCTGGCTCGTGAAAATCTCCAATAGGATAATGAGCACTTTGAGCGTCTGCCCACTAATCGAGGACAAATCTCCATCGAGGATAATGTCTATCCCGTCAACGTTTCGTTTCAGCGTCTGGGAAATTCTGTCCTGTGTGTAGTCGGTTTCAACGTTTGCCGATTTCATGAGGGCATGAACCGCATTTCCCTGATACGTGCGAGTCCACTCGGGCTGCTGCTGGGTAGCGTGGTGTGTCGCTCCCTGTGTTTTTCCCTTATCGGCGCGGTGACTCTCGGCAAACTCTTTGAGAAGCTGGTTTGTCGTGTTGATCTCTTCATGTGAGAAGTAGAATGCGCACATTTCCTCGTAGAGTTCAACAATGCGTTTGCTGGTGTCCTCGTCTAGCTCGCAAATAGTTTCGCCTTCCCGAATCGCTGCAAACGGGTTCATTTGAGAATTCATCGCAAAGAAATAAGATACGGCGGCTTGTCGGAGGTCTACTCGGTATTTTACAGGCCGTGCCTCGGGCGATTTCTTGGAGCGGAGGTTGTGGTTATGGATCGCGGTGAGAGCGAGTCCGTAAGGGCTGAATAGATAGCAATTCACTCTGTGGGCGTTGATTTCATTTGCGGCCGCATCAAATGCGTGTTGCATCTCGGGCGTGAGCTTGGAAGGATCTGCGAAGGCTTCAGGCGAAACACTGAGCGCCTCGGCCGCTGCCGTTGCTGCGTGGCTGCGGACAGAGCCTTTGTATCTTTCTTCAAAGTCGGCGCGTTCTCCGCTCTTGATCTGCTTTTCGCTGAATCCGTTGAGAAAGACAAAGTCCGGATCTCCGAGAAAAGTGTACACAAACTGCAAGAGTTTGCACCTTGTGAGGAGGTTGCTTGTGTTGCCGATGATTCCGGCCTGATCGGTAAAGTCGAGGTTGTCAACCAAATTTGCGAGGAGGGTTTTCTTGTGCTTGGCGGTAAATACTCTGGTGCTGTCAAGCTGAGTTATCATTGATGACTCCTTTCCGTGTCATATGTTCTTTTGTCCTGCTGGTGTGCGCCATGTTCGAGGATGTTTCTATGTCCGCTAATGATAATTTGCAGACGTTGAGAATTTTCAAGGCGAGCTCGTGGAGCGGTGATCCTCTTGCCGATAAGGGTGAAGTCCTCTCTGGAGCTTCCCGAGGATCTGCACCTTTCGCCGCTGGTTCGCCGCTGAACGGCTTAACTCGTTGGTGCTGGGCGTTGGATCTATTGCCGCTATTCCGCCGTTAGAATTAATCCTCGGGTGCTTCCTTGGGCTCGCTGTCGTGGGTTCCGTTGGCGAGGAATTCCGCGAGAGAATCTTCAGTAATGATCCATGACTTCCCGATTTTCGCGGCCTTGAGGCGGCCTCCCTCAATCCAACTGTAAACGGTTCTCCGAGTGACGGAGAAATAGTCTGCGATTGCCATAACGGTGTAAATCTTCTTGTCAGGTGTGTTCATGATGATTGCCTCCCTTAAAATATCGCGTTGGTGATTGCCTCGGAGCAACTGTTCTTAGCTTTCTCTAAGGCGTGGTTGTAAATCTGGGTCGTTGAGATGTTGGCATGACGGGCGAATTGCTGCACTTCAGTAATATCCTTTCCGGCGAGGAGAGAGAGCGTGACGGCCGTATGTCTCAAACTGTGCGCTGTAAGGCGGCTGCTGTCGTATCCGGCCTCGGTCATAGAGTTCTTTGCAATGCGGCTGATAGAACGTGTGGTCATTCGTTCGCCATTGCTGTTGTTGCTGATGGAAGTGAAGAGCGGAGCTTCAGGAGATACGTTAGAGCGCGTCTTCAGGTATGCCCGGATCGCCTTCTCAACCGGATCGGAGAGTTTAATGTATTCCGTCTTTTCATCGCGTCCTTTGCCCTGCACATAAAGTACAGTGCTATCTCCGAGTGTGCGCATGTCCTCGATGTTGGCTCGCACAACTTCAACCGTGCGGAGGCCTCCTGTCACCATGAGAGCGATGATCGCATAATCCCGAAGGCCTTGAGGCGTTTCGCGGTCGATGTCTCCGAGAACAGATTTCACTTGGCCGGAAGTGAGATAGTCTTTCTTGTGTTCGCGGTCGAGCTTTGCGCCCTTGATGTGATCTGCGATATTCGGATAAAGATTCTCGCTGGCCGTCCACCTGAAGAAAATTCGGATGACGGTGATGTAGTTCTGAATGGTAGTCGGCTTATGTCCGGTTTCCTTCAGATACTCCCGATAGGAGAGAATGTCCTCTTTCTGAGGATTGATTATTCCCTTATCGGCAAAGTAGGAAAACATCTGCCGGAGTGCTCGAGTGTAGGTTTCAATCGTCTTGGGCTTGGAGTCCAGGTCGAGGTATGCAACAAAGCGTTGGAATAAATCCGGCGTGGCTGCTCTCGTGATTTGGTTCTCTTCCATGATGATCATTTCTTCCATGGTTCCGGCCTCCTGTTCGTTGTCCCTTTCCACATCTGTATTATAGCATGATTCGCGCATTAAGTCAATAGCATTTTCATATATCCGCACACAAAAGAGAGCGGAGGTTTGGTCTCCACTCTCTGAAGCTGGTGTGTCGTTTTCCCGGGCTTGTCGTGTTTTCCGTTGGTCGTGCCGATAAGGTGTAGGCCTTCCTCGGGTCGGTCGTTGGTGCGCTGCTCGGCCGATTTCGTGAGGCCTCGTATTTCCCGTTTTG
>CAVEHG010000214.1:0-6003 GCA_963615405.1 bacterium
GCAGAGGGGATGCCGGTGTATGTTCATTGCCGGCGCAAGCCACACATCAACTCCGCTCTCTGCGGCATCACTGCCGTGGATACTTCCGAGCGTCTCGATAAGTTCGGTGTTCCACGTGCATGCCGATACGCTGGCAGTGGGGTAAGCAATCTTGTTTTCCTCCGCGGTAACTCTTATACCGGCAGGTCCGTCACAGAATACCATAGACGGAATTCCGAGCCTGTCAATGGTGGCGCTGTGTCCGCTGGAGCCTTCGACGCAGGGGGATATTTTTCCGAATGTCTCCAGTCTTTTCATATTTCCCACGCCTATACAGAGGAAAACCAGCTCCATGTCGTCCATCTGACCGATAAAGTCCTCCATTGAGACCTTTCCGTCCCGAACATCATCCAGCCTATATTCAGCCTCCGGCAGCAACGGCACCTCAAACGGGCTCACCTGCTTTATCTCACCCATTTTCTCTCCGCTGTTCCACTGTATGGGCGGAGCCTTGGGAAATGTGGATTCCGGGTCTTTTTTGCTCAAAAGGTTCAACGCTCTGGTGTGTCTCAGCTCGAAATGATTGCTCACCTGCTCGACAATATGTCCTTCAACATGGAATTTTCCCGCGCTTGAAAGATTAACGCAGCTGTCACCGCAAAGGATTTCATACTCCCCGCTCTCCGTTATCCACGCGGCTTCTTTCTCCGAATAGCAACTGAGCTCACGCCCGCCTATTTCAAAGCTCATGACATACCGCTCACCCGGCTGTAGCAACGGTGTCTTTCCGAACGCGACAAGCTCTCTTTCCGGGCGCTCTATGTTCTTCTCCGCGGGGTGGCAATATATCTGCACAACCTGTTTTCCCGCCATGTCTCCGGTATTGCGAACGGTGACGCTGAGCCTCACTATTCCTTCCGAGTACGACAATTGTCCCGGTGTTATTTCAAAGTTCGTATAGCTGAGCCCGTACCCGAACGGGTAACGAACCGGCACACCGAACGTGGTGAAATACCTGTATCCGACGTATATATTTTCCTGATACTCGGTAAACCAGCGGTTTCCGACCGGACGTTTTACCGTTTCCCCCACTGGGACCGCCGCGTGATTTCCTATCATGCCCCAGTATTCGAGCTGGTTCCCGTCGCCGGTGTAATCCTCTATGCCGTCTACCCAACTGCCGAAATTCACGTCAGAGGCGTGGTCTGAAAGCCTGTAGGCTATGGTATCGCACAGATGTCCCGAGGGATTCACCTTTCCCGTCAGGATATCCGCCAGGGCGTTTGTCCCCTCCTGCCCCGGCAGCCAGGTCAGAATCAAAGCCGCGGGTCTGATATTCTCCATCCAGCTGAGGTCAACAATTGCCGCCGTATTCAACACAACTATAACATTCCTGAACGCGTCTCGCAGGGCGGAAAGTATGCCCAGTTCCTCGTCGGTCAGGTAATAGTCCCCTTTTTCCGCCTTTCTGTCCTGGCCTTCTCCCGCCATGCGGGACAGCACATAGACGGCCGTGTCGGTGAACTTCGCTGCGCCGTCAACAAGCGACTGCTCAAGAGGCATTTCGGGCTTTATTCCGTGGAAATGTATAACATTGTGCACTCCGCGGTCACTGTCCTCGGCACTCTGTTTTTCACAGAATTCTTTATACGCAAGCCGCAGTGTCGGCTCCAAAACAACGCCGGATTTTTCCAGTGCATCCGGAACCGTTATTATCTCGGAGCACACGGTGAAACCCGACCCTGACCCTCCGGTCAGAAAATTTATCTGAGCGGAACCGAATACTGCGAGTCTGCTACCCTCCGCCAGGGGGAGAATGCCGTTATTTTCCAGCAGCACCATTCCCTCTGCGGCCACCTGCCTTGCAGTGCTTATTCTCGCATTTCTGTCAGGGAAAGCATTTAAGTTCATCATTGATTCTCCTTGTTATTCCGCCGCCTGTTCCGCTGCCATCATTCCGGATACCAGCGCAAATGTCAGTCCGGCGCCGCCGGGCCCGTAATAATTCTCCGCTGCAAAGCCCGTGACATGGTCACCGCATACGTAAACCCCCGATATTGCCTTTCCTTCCGGTGTAAGCGGCTGCAGGAACTCATTAACCGTAATTCCGCCCTGAGTGCTGTCCACCTGGCGCACTCCCTTCAGAACATAGAAGGGACCGTCCTTTACGGGAAACACCAGCTTTTCCGCCGATTTCCCCATATACTCGTCAATTCCGGTTTCAACAGCCTTATTATATTCATCAACGGTCGCCTTCAATATTGCGGAATCGGCACCCATAAAGGCAGCGGCATCCTCGAGCGTTTCCGCTTTGTATATGGCACCGTGTCTGAAATCAGCCGCGTAATCTTTCTCCAGATTCTCAAGCTTCGCGTTGAAATTAATACGGTTGGCAAATTTCATGACCCATGGTGGCAGGTTATTCACATCGCTTGTCTCTTCCCAGAGCTCTTTGAAAGCGTTTGCGTCAAATATAGCGTAGACAACTTTACCGGGCGCGGCATTCGTGACATCCATAATATCCCTGAATCCGACCTCTTCGTTCATGAGTCTCCGGCCGTCCTTGCGCAGATAAAGCGCACGGGCGTCCTCAAAGATAAGGCCCTCTCTGGTAAACTCATGTCCGCCGAACCATGGCGGCAACAGGTGGATATTCATGTTCTTGCGTGTTTCCGCGCCTATCGCCTCGCACATCTCTATGCCGTCGCCCACGCAATACGGCACCCCGGCCGGACGTATTTCATCCCCCGGTTGCTGAACTCTCGGCAAATATTTGCCGATGGACTCCGGACTTCCGGCAACGCCGCCGCAGGACAGTATAACCGTATCCGCCGCGATATCCGTGTCCGCTCCGTCAATTTCGGCAGTAATTCCGATAACCTTGCCTTCCTCGTCCTGTATGAGAGCCTTGCCGCGCGCTTTTGTAATGATCTCTACGCCCAGCTTCTCGCAATCCTTTTTCATTTCTCTCACAAGGAACGCGCCCAGACTTACCGTGCCCTCGAAATATTCCACGTTTATTGAGCCGGGGAATCCGAATCCGCCGCCGGAGAGATGTACCCAAGGCAAACCGGTTTCCTCAAAATATCTCGCCACATCCTTCGCGCGTGAAATATATCTGCGTATCAATCTGGGATTTCCCAGATAATGAAGCTCCTTCATTATCGCGGCATACAGAGCATTTACGTTGTCCCTGTCGTTATCATAGTCTCCCCAGTCTTTGAGAGCCGTGGAAAATATGGTCCCCGCGCATACCGCGTTGCCGCCCACGGCCGCGCCCTTTTCAAGGACGAGGACCTTAAGTCCTTTTTTCTTTGCTGTCACCGACGCCATCAATCCGGCCGCGCCCGCGCCGACAATTACCACATCGTATTTCTCGTTAAGCATTTTTGTTTTTCACTCTCCGCATTTTGATTCTCTCAATGATGAACAGGTGGCGTCATACTCATCGGAACGGCATATTTTTCCGCCAGTGAGATCAACTCCGTGTCGTG
The DNA here is from genome assembly GCA_963615405.1 of bacterium. Taxonomy (GTDB): domain Bacteria; phylum Bacteroidota; class Bacteroidia; order Bacteroidales; family UBA932; genus Cryptobacteroides. Next base: position 3,474 of record CAVEHG010000214.1, read on the forward strand.
ATTGTATTTTAGCCCCGAAACATTTCCGAATATCATAACCGGCCTGTTATCAGCGTTGTATGTCGGCCAGCTTTCCGCGGCTGATGTACTCGGTTTTCCGGTTTTCGCGAAACTTATCCAGGCTCCGCTCATCTCTTTCTGCAGTCTTTCCGTGACACCCTCACACCAGCAGTTCGGCATATTTTCCGCGTTGCAGAATATAAAAGGTAGCTCACTGCAGTGCGGTGCCATGAATCCGCCCTTGAAATCTGCTTCGAAGGTAAAGAGATAATTATACGTACCCGCATTCGTGAATTTACTTCTGAGCTCCGCGTAGCGAACAGTCGGCACCCGGAACAGTGTATCCGCCTGCAGCGCGTAATAGTCGTCAATCTCCGGATAGGCATCTTCGAAGGCTTTCAAAACCGCTTCCGCTCCTTCACCGTATTTCTTTCTGAGGAGCTCAAGCTTTTCCTCTGCCGTATAGTTGTGATTGCCCTTCGGTGAAACCCCGAAAGAGAATTCTGCCAGCGTCGTCCCCACTATAACCGGTATATCTGCAGTCTCCGCGCGGAATCCTACGTCAAAACAATCTCCGATATATCTTTTTCCGTCCGCAACAGGCGCCCAGACGCTGAAATCGGCGCCGCAGGTTTTAACCAGCTCCGCGAGCTTTGAATGCGGCATCTCACACAGCCTGTCGATTCCCCCGGCGGCATTTACCAGGACACGTGACCTTTCCCTCGCGTCCTTTTGCGATACATGCAGGCGCGGTATCACTCCGCTCTGGATAATCGCCCTGGCATAGAGGCCGTCCGTTTCCGGCATTTGCATAAGCGTTACGATTTTTCCGCCTCCGCCGGACTGCCCGAATATTGTAACATTACCGGGATCTCCGCCAAACGCGGCAATATTTTCTTTCACCCAGCGAAGCGCCGCCACTATATCCAGCATGCCGTTAATTCCGGACGCGGAATACTTTTCTCCGAACTCCGATAAATCGCAATAACCCAGGACATTCAGCCTGTGGTTAACTGAAACGACAACAAGGTCTCCGTTTCTCGCGAGATTTTCCCCGTCATAAGCGAATTGTTCGATTGACGACCCGTCGGAGTACCCGCCCCCGTGTATCCAGAACATTACGGGCTTTTTTGCTTCGTCGCCGAGCTCCGGCGTCCAGATATTCAGATTAAGGCACTGCTCGTTGCTTGGCCAGTAGTGGTGAGGGCAGTTAAAGTCCCCCATCAGGAACGGCTCATTTAGCAGTGGGCATACATAACCGTATTCCAGCGTATCTCTCGCGTCCTCCCACGTTTCCGTGGGCTGAGGCTCCTGAAAACGCTCCGCGCGGGCATATGGCACACCGCGGAACTGGTAAATATCACTTACCATATAGCCTCTCACGGATCCTGCCCGGGTATTCACTATCGGCGCGTCACGATCGCACAGAAAGTTTCTTACTTTATCTCCGTACATACACTGTTTCCTTTTCAATATAAAGTTCTGTCCGCCGGCATCATTTTTTCGGAATGGTGTGGCGGACAGAGTGATAGATATTTATTTCATACTCTCCAGGCGCCTGTTATAGTTATCCACTGCGCTCTGGTATGCCTCTACTATTTCATTAATGCCCAATTCAACCAGTCTGTTGCGGAATTCATCAAAGGCTTCTTCCGTAAGGGTGCCGTCCTCAACCACGAATCTGAGTATCATCTCATCGTAATAAGTGGAGAGGTCGCCGATATATTTATTGGCCGTTTCCAGTTCATCGGAGGAGAGCTTTACCTGTTTGGGCAGTCTCCAGTCGTTTCCGAGAGGCTCTTTCCACATATAGTACATTTCGAGAGCGTCATCGGAGTAGAGACGAAGGTTTTTGTCCATATTGAGGATACCGGGAACGCCACTGGCCTCATTCATGCAATATACATACTCGGTGCAGATAACCGGATCACCATTCGGGTTCTGGAGCACCAGGTCGGTGAGCTCGGGCTCTCCGTCTTCATTGTACTGCAGACCTTCACCCTCAACGCCGTAGTTAAACAGGATGTAGCCTTCATCGGTGAACATGTAGTTAACCCATGCCGTGATAATCTCGGGATGCTCGCAGCTTGAGCTCACGCACCACTGCAGGCTGCGGCTGGTGGATGTGGCCTCGCCGACATGCGTATCTTCCTCGCCGTCGGGAACTACATTCTTACCGCCTATAACGCTGGCTCCGTTTCCTTCCTCAGCAAAGGTGGAGTTAACCGTGGAATAAATTGAAATACCGCCGGCATATATGCCTATCTCTCCGCCGGTAACCTGTCCGACTGCGGAATCTATGGTAGACTCGCCGGACATGAAGTCGGAATCTATATATCCTTCCTCATACCACTCATGTGCGTACTGCAGATATGTATAGAACTCATCCTGCATAAAGCTTGCTACAACTTCTCCGTCCTTAACCATTGCAGGCAGTGACAGGGTGTTGAATTTCTGAACGGAGCAGTTGATATTAAGTCCCGTCGTAATGGGAAGTCCGGTGGGTGCCACGCAGACAAAGACAGTAGCG
>CAVEHG010000215.1:0-5738 GCA_963615405.1 bacterium
CCGCAAATACAACGCCGCACTTTCTCCGGACACCGTGAGTTATGTCGGCATCGCGGAAGATGAACCGAAACGCCTTGCGCGTCTGGACGGCATGAAGAAGGTCAGTCTGCTTGCCAAGTACGGCAAGACCGAGGCGGACGCCTACAAGCTCTGTCAGGAACACGGGCTGCTTTCCCCGATCTACGGTCACTGCCGGAGAAACGGCTGCTGGTTCTGCCCCAATGCCAGCGACTCGGAGCTGCTGCACATGGTCACAAATCACCCAGAGATGTTTGACCGGCTGATTGAATGGGAGAACGAGGACAACATTTTCCATCGTCGGCTGACGAGAGGCGAAACCCCGTCTGAGGTAAAGGCTCGGTTGTTGAGCAAAGCCCGGACGGGGCTTTCTTCTGCCCCAAATAAAAAGGAAACGGAGGTCTGATATGGCTGAAAACAGAAGCGCACAGCAAGTCCGCGAAATCACGGATAAGCTGGAACAGGGCATCAAGGAGTTGTTTGAATCCGAGCGGTTCAAGGAATATCTCCGCACGATGTCCAAGTTCTACAACTATTCCTTCAACAACACGCTGCTCATTGCGATGCAGAAGCCGGAGGCAACCTATGTTGCCGGTTATACCTCGTGGAAGAAAAACTTCGGACGGCACGTTAAGGCAAAAGAAAGCAGCATCAAGATTCTTGCGCCCGCGCCGTATAAGGCTCAGGAAGAACGCGAAAAGATTGACCCCGTGACGCAGAAGCCGGTGATCGGCGCAGATGGAAAGGCTGTCACGGAGACGGTTGAGGTTCTGCGTCCTGCCTTCAAGGTAGTGAGCGTCTTCGATGTATCGCAGACGGACGGTAAGGAGCTTCCGGACATTATCGTCGATGAGCTGAAAGGCTCGGTTGAAAATTATGAGGCGTTCTTCGATGCGCTCAGGCAGGAATCTCCCGTCCCCATTTCCTTTGAGGATATTCCGGGCGGCGCGAAGGGATTCTTCTCGCCGGTTGAAAGCCGCATTGCCATTCAGGAAGGCATGAGCGAAATCCAGACAGTCAAAACCGCCATTCACGAGATCGCCCATGCAAAGCTCCACGCCTTCAAGCCGGATGAGAAAGCCGCGCCAGAAGACAGGAAGGATCGACACACCAAAGAGGTTGAGGCGGAAAGCGTTGCCTACACAGTCTGCCAGCGGTACGGCATTGAGACCTCGGACTATTCCTTCGGCTACATCGCCGGTTGGTCTTCCGGCAAGGAAACCAAGGAGCTGAAAAGCTCTCTGGACACCATCCGCAAGACGGCGGCTGAGATGATTGAGGGCATTGACGCCAAGCTCAAGGTGCTGCTGGCAGAGAAAACGCAGTCCGTCGAGCAGGAAGCCGAAGCTCCCGCAAAGGAAGCCGTTCCGGGGGAAAAGCCGGAAGTCCCAATTTACCGCGAAACGGCGAATTATGCCTATGAAGCCGGTGAGCTGGAGTCTTATCGCGCCTCCCTTGCGGCAAATGCGGAATGCCGTCGTGCGATTGAAGCGGCGATCAGCTCCAACTACGGAGACAACCAGCTGAATGCGGATGCCGCCGTGAAAAGCGTCCTTGAGCAGTTCTCTCCGGAGCGCGTCCGATATGTTCTTGCAAACACCATTCAACAGAAAGACTTTGACGGGCGCATTCCGCAGCCTCTCAAGGAATGGGCGAAAAGCGTTGATGTCTGCCCTGAGAATGCCTCCCGCTTCCTTGTGGACAAAGCCAATCCCGGACTGACGGCGCTCCTCGTCGATGCGTTCCGCCAGCAGACCGAACCCCAGAAAGAAGCTACTTCCGAGAAGGCAGAGAAAAGAGACCCGGAGGTCGTTGCATGGGAGAACGATGAGATTACCTCTATTGAGGTAAAAACCGTGGAGGTCAAGTCTCCCGTTGCTCCCTTGCCGGAGGAAGCAGCGAAAGCACCGAAGGCGCACCGCCTGACCGCCGAAGAGAAGGAAATCAAAGCCGCCGTCATGGACACGCTCAAGGGGCAAATCGCCTATCACAATGACGGCATGATGGCAACCTATCGTTCCTCTGATCGCTCTTTCAATTTACTGGCACGGAACGGTGTCAGGATTGAGGGCAACACGGTCACACAGAACGGTGAGCCGCTGTTCAAAATCCATCGCCGTCATGCGGCACGGAAAACACAGGGCTGCTATCGGGAGCTGATGCCGACGCTGGAATATGTCAAGCAGGAGCAGAAGCAGGAAAAGCCCTCTATCCGCGATCAGCTCAGGACTGCCGCAAAACAGCAGCCGGAGAAGAAGTCTCCGGTCAAATCCAAAACGCACGACATGGAGTTGTGAGAAAGGAGACGCATGAAGAAATACACAGACGTTGACATTGTTGCGGAGCTGCAGAAGCTCGTGGACAGTCATGTAGACAGCTACAAGGAAGACTTCGACATCGACAAGCGCATCATCCGCTGTGCTGCCGAAAGCCAGAATCCCGAAGACAAGACGCTGATGTGGTTCTGCCGTCCGCATGGAACGCACTGCCTCAATGAAAATCAGGTCTTCATTCAGGGGACGCGGGATCACAACACCTTCCGCTTTTACGCGGAACAGACCTACGACGAGTGCGTTGCCCGCGTCATTGTCCTGAAAACCGTCAAGCGTGGCAAAGTTTTCGGTGATGTCTTTGAGATCAACTACCGGGAACAGGCGGCAAATGTGGCGCAGAACTCAGTTGCGCCGGATCATGACCGGCTGACCTTCGCAGACGGCTATGTGCTGGATGCACCCTGTCGCAGCAGCTTCGATGCAGCAATGACTCTGGTCAGTGAGCATGGCGGCGTCAAAACCCACCAGACGCTCCCGAAGGACGCGGACGCTCTGGCGGAAGTGCTGTCCAAGCAGAAAATCCGCCGTGACAGACTGCCGGAGGCTGATAAAACGGAGGTGCTTGCACCTCTGCCCGTCGCAGAACTCCGCAAGTACGAAGCAGTCAAAAAGGCTCATCCGGACGCGCTGGTTTGCTTTGCCCAGAACGGCTATTTTGAGCTGTACGGCAAGGACGCAAAGAAAGCCGCGCCGCTTCTCGGCACAAAGCTCCTTGAAAAGAAGGTGCGCGGCAAGCCTTCCATGCCGGTTACGGGCTTCCGTGAAACCGCATGGGTAGCCGGTTCTCATAAGCTCTGGAAGTCCGGCGTGGATGTCTTTCTCAGCAAGGACGGCGAAACCTTCAAGGAACTCAAAGCCGCAGATTACATTCCTGTCGGCGCGACGCTGAATGTGGATGGGATCAGGTGCAGAATTGACGCGGTTGATTTTGCCGCCGATAAAGTCCGGCTGACTAACATTGAGGACAACAAGCGACCGATCCGCTTTTCTGAAAGCATCCAGTATGTCCGCTCCTATGTGGAGGATGCCGGGACTGCCATCTACGATACTATTCCGAGGAAGCCCACCGCCCGTGAATCCATCCGCGACAAGCTGAAATCCGCGCAGAAAGCACAGCCGCCTCACACGCCGAAACCGCAGAAATCGAAAGGAAAGGATATGGTACTCTGATATGAAAAACTTTACCGTGGAAGAAATCAACCTCATGTGCTGCTTCAACACGTCCAGCCGGAAGCGGCTGATCGACGATATGAAGAGCGTCACTCTGAACGACGTGGACGGTGAGATCGCAGAGCTGATGTACAAAACCGTCCGGAAGCTCGAATCCATGACTGACGCGGAGTTTGAGGAACTGTATATCATGCCGGACGGCATGGTGGATGACTGAAAGGAGGATGCCTATGCCCGTATTGGACGGTGATTTTGAAGCCTTCGTCACGAACCTCGGCAAGTACAACGAGGGGATGCTGGTCGGTGAATGGGTAAAGTTCCCGACAACCGAAGAAGAGATGCAGAAGGTCTTTGAGCGCATCGGGATCGGCAAGCAGGATGAGTTCGGTCAGCCCTATGAAGAGTGGTTTATCACCGACTACGAATGCCCGATCTACGGCGTCCAGAAGATGCTTGGCGAGTACGAGAGCCTTGATAAGCTCAACTACCTTGCCGCTTTGATTGACGAGCTTTCCCTGAGCGATCAGGAAAGGCTCGTTGCCATTATGGAGGCTGGCTGCGATGAGGTCAGCGACATCGACGATCTCATCAACCTGACGTTCAATCTGGACTGCTACGACATCATGCCCGGTATCAACGACGAATCCGACCTCGGCTACTATTACGCCCACGAAGCCGGTATTTACTCCGAAAAGGATCTCGGTCCTCTGGCAAACTACATCGACTATGAACGCTATGGGCGCGACATTGCAATGGATGAACAGGGACGCTTCACCGATGAGGGCTATGTCCGCGTCGCAAGCGAACGCTGGGACAGGCAGTTTGACGGTGAGCTTGATGATATTCCCGACGAATACCGGATCACCGGCTCAGGGGAAGCCGCCGAGCGTGACAGCACCATTGCCGTTCTCGTCGTAGAGCCGGGAAAAGAGCCTTATGTGAAGGAGATTGAATCGGGTCTCAAGTCCTTGCAGCATGAGGTGGGCGGTGACATTCAGGCAGTCTATCCCTACGAAGAACCGGTTGCCCTGATCTGCAATGACGAAGGAAAGCTGGTGGGTCTGCCTCTGAACCGCGCTCTGCGGGATGAGGACGGTGACATCTACGACATTCTTGCCGGTACATTCCTCGTGGTCGGCTTGACGGAGGACAGCTTCGGGTCTCTGACCGTAGAGCAGATGCAGAAGTTCTCTGACCATTTCAAGGTTCCGGAACAGTTTGCAAAGCTGGGCGATAAGATTGTGGCAATCCCCATGATCTCGAAGGAACAGCAGAAGCAGGAAACCATTGAGCAGAAGGACTTTGAGATGAACGCCGATACCTCCGGGCTGACGGTTGCCGGTCACATCGGAACGTGGCACACCATTGACCAGCATGAAGTCGGCGGTCACAGCTTTTACCTGATGGAACATGACACCTACGGCGATGAAGCTGCTTGCATCATCGTCGATGAGCGCGGCAAGCTCGTCCTTGATGATGTCTACAACGGCTTTGACGATGACACGCTCCGACTTCTCGACCTTGAGGTCAAAGAAGTGCCGGAAATGCCTGATCCTGCGCTCTCTGTTCAGGATATGAAGGACTACGGCTACGCATGGGCTGGCGTTCTTCCCGCCGGTCAGGAAGCGGCTGAGAAGGCATTGGAGAAGGGCTGCGAGGTTTACCGGCTCTATTCGGATAACACCGAGGGCTTGTGTGTGGATGCCAAGGAGATTGCCGATCATGCGGCAAAGGGCGGAATGCTCGGTATCAGCAAGGAAAGCTGGATGGCAGCTCTTGAGAAGGAAAACTATCTCAAGGCAGCGGAGATGTCGATGGAGGATGACTACGGCATGATTGATGGGATTATCAACAACGGTCCGAAGGAAGACAAGACCGCTGATGCCAAATCTTCCGAAAAGGGCGAGAAGTCCTCCATCATGGACAGGCTCAAGTCTGCAAAGGCTGAAAAGCCGAAGGAGTGCTGCGCTCCGCAGAAGCACAAAGGAGAGATTGACCTTTGAGCAGAAGCAAGAAATGGCGGCAGGAGTGGTCGTTCTTCATAGGAGACAGCGGACGCCGGAAGTATAACCGCATCTGCATCCGCTGCGTCCATGGCTGCAAGCAGAGTTTTCGGACGAACCTTATCTCCTGTCCGAGCTTCTCCCGGAAGGCTACGCAAAGTGGACAATTAGAGGTCGAAAAAGCCTGTGATTGCAAGCCTCAGAGCGACGAAAA
>CAVEHG010000216.1:0-5495 GCA_963615405.1 bacterium
GTCATTAACAATGGCATTTATCGCCGCATCCGGTGATTTCTTAGCCCCGAATATCCAAGGAATGACGCTAATATAAGTGCCAGGGTACAAGTCAGCGGCAGATGGATCGGACAAGTGCCGATAATGAACTCCATAGACATCGTCCTTGACCACTTTCTCATCAGACTTGCCTTCATCGAGCGAAGAAAGGAACAAGTACTTGAACTGCAGGCCCTTGGCACCATGATAAGTAAAAAGCCGCACTCCGTTGTCACCAGAGACCACAGGAGGTCTCTTCTCCTCCATATAATCCAGGAAACCTCTCACGGTGGATGCTGAACCCGACTGACCGCAATAGTTCTCGTAGGTCTTCGACGAATTGATTATCGTCTGAAGACAAGACAAGGACAAATCCTCCGGCTCATTCAGTGACTTGACCACATCGCGGAGACCCAGGCCAAGAACAAGGCTCTCTACCATCGCAGCCACACCTTGCCTCTTCAGGTTAACCTGCGGTGATCCGCACAGAGCCAGCAGACGGACGACAAGAGGGGCATCGGCGAGGTACTCGGAATCGGCCACCTTCCCCTGCGAAGATGTCCTTTTGTTGACCAGATCCCCAAGAGAAAGATTCTCCTGCGTCAGCCAGGTCACCTGCATTTTAGAGAAGACATCCCCGGGATTCACGGCTATCCGGAGCAATGACGACACAAGGATGTAGGTCAAAGACTCCACGATTCCCGAATCTTTGGCACTGTCAAAGGACACAGGAATATGATAGGTTCTGAGGCCATCCGCTATCGTTTTCAGATCTTTGTTATCTCTTGCCAGCACCCCGATGTCGCCAGGGGCGGCACCTTCTTTTTGAATCAGCCAGGCCACATGGTCAGCCAGTCCTGATTCCTCAGTCGACCGGAAATAGCGCAGACAATCGACATTGCCGACATTCTCCCTGACCGATGTCAGAGAAACATCCTTCTTGGCCGGATCTTCTTTGAAGGTCTTGACGAAAATGTGGTTGCAGGTGTCGACTATGTCCGGCAAGGAGCGGTAGGATCTGTCAAGCGGCGTTGCGAGCCGGCATCCTCCATCGCCGCCTTTGCCGATTTTGTCCACTACGGCGTTAACGAGGGCAATGTCCGAGCCTCTGAATCCATAGATTGACTGCTTGAAATCTCCCACCCAGCAAGACCGCTCCATAATCTCGCTCAGACTGTTGAAAATTTTCACCTGCATCGGAGAACAGTCCTGGAACTCGTCGACAAAGAGATGGGTGAAAGAACTCCGGATTTCATCCCGCACATCCTTGCTCTGGAGAAGTTGAAGCATATATTTCTCCATATCATTGTAGTCGAGGATGTTCCTGTCCTTCTTGTATTGGGCGTACTCCGTTCGCCACCTTGCCGCCAATTCAAAAATTTTCTCAATGTACTCCTTCTGCAGGTCGAAGGCCCGAGTTGAACGCATAAGGTCTTCTGCCTTCGCAACAAATTCCCCGGCCAATTCGCCACGCCCCTTTTCGGGCGTCTTCATCAACTCTGCAAGTTTCAGATACCAAGAAATTGTCGGCGTCGAGCTGGAAGCGATAAGCGCTTCAAGAGTTTTTATCCGTTTGTCGTTTTCAGTTTCTTTGTTCTTCTTGGCTTCCTTTGTTTTTTCATTGTCCCTCAATCCGGAAAGGAATCCTTTATGTTCCTCGAGAACAGCCTTCAATTCATCCGTTGACGGCAACTTAAAATCCGATTTGACGAACTTGCTTATGAACGCGACTGAGTTTTCTACGCTTAACTTATAGTCTTCGATTTCATAGTTGGTCGAGAATTCTATGATAGCCTTCAGGTGTTTCATCCAGAAGTCATAGTCAATGCCCTTGTATCTGTTGTTTTCATATAAAGGGACAGAGAATTCATCAGCGAACCTGTGCATCACCTTCAGTTCATCTTCCGTTGGCAGTCCGGCAAGAGACTGGGAGACATACAAGCCCGTGTCCTTGTCATCCATCACATCCATGTCAGGGACAAGCCCGAGAAAAAACCAGTACTTGTCAACGAACTGTCGGCACACGCTGTGGACAGTGCCTACCATCGCCCGGTCAAAGCGGAGAGCCTCATCGTAGAGTTCCTCGGCATAGAGCAAAGATTTCACTTTCTCGCTGAACTCCGCCGCTGCCGCATTGGTGAACGTTGTCAGGATGACCTGGTCCGGCCGGACTTCGCCGGTTCTAATCAAGTCAACAAGTTTATGCGTCAAAGTGTGGGTTTTGCCGCTTCCGGCACTTGCGCTCACATATTCAACATTTTTCATCGGACAGGCTATTTTTGAAAGAGTTTGTAGTTTGAGTAATCATCTTTGATCTGCTCTCCAGTCTTACTGTCTTTTTCAAGAGGCAGAAGAGACTTTTCAACTGTGTCTTTGACATACTGAAGATCCTCGTATGTTCCCTGCATCTCGGCGGTTCCGGACTCCAGCTGGTCCAGGCGGTACTTTATGGAGTTCAACAACTGTTGTATGATGATGGTGTCGCTCGTTCTCTTAGGTTTCACCTTTGTGCATCTGTCGCCTTTGAAATCCTCCTTGCTGTAAAGACGGGCTTCCGGCATAATGTAGTAGGCGACCTTCATGACTTCCACTTTCTTTTCGTTGTTTAGCAGATGTCTGTAGGCCTCAAGCTGGACAGCACGGTCTTTCTTCAGCAGACCGCTATATTTATCCTTGAGTGATGACCATTTGAAGTCGAAGATGACAGGATTGTGTCCCTCATCCTCCAGAACCATATCAAGCCGGCCTCCCATACCGTCGGACGTAGGCAAACAATGTTCACACTCGACTACAGCGAGTCTGTTGTCCTTCAGGATCGCAACGAGGGCATCAAGACAAAACCTCAGCCGCTCACGGAAAACGCCACATTCAAACTGCTTTTCTTTCAACCTCAGGACAGCTCCCTTGGTCTCGACCAGATGGTTGAAGACATCATCATATTCGTTAATGATGAGTTTCTCGATTTCCGTGGCCACTGCGGCCTTTTTGCCGCCTCGAGGAGCGAAAAGGGCTTCTATCACTCCGTGGGCCACATTCCCTTTGACAAGGTTGGCTTTGCTCAAAGCCGTCTCCGGCTTGATCTCCAGAACGGATTCCATCAGGTACTCAAAAGGATGGAAGATCAATTTGTCCAAGGAAGTCACGCTGCAATATTCAGGGAACAATGATTTGACGACCGGATTGACATTCATCGCCACTTTCGGCACCGACTTGTCCAGAGGGTTCACTTCGACTTTATCCTCAACCCGCGGACGGCGCACGATGTCACCGAAGTTCAAGACCTGGCGTTCAAGCCGCACGATGAGCGGAGGTTTCTGCGCAGAAACCCCGTCACGGTGAAGACAGCGCACAAGAACGAGCCTGCCGCGGGTACGCAGGAAAGGAGTGAGAAGGCTGTTCCATCGCCACTCATCCCGATTCTTCTCTTCCCATCTGTACGGAAGGAGTTTCTGTTCCTCCAATTCCCGCAGTTCGGAAGGATAGAGGAAGTCAAGAGGATCCGAAGTGCGGGCCGCCACTTCCATATTCATCCAAACGGTCTTGTCCGCACAGAAGAGGATTTTCTCCGGGCCGCCGACGACATCGCGGCATCCCTGCTCTGCGAAAGTGACTGTGCCACCCTCATCCATCTTGCAGATGATTTTGATCCAGGCATCCAGAGTGCCGGACTTGATGACCTTCTTCGAGTTTCCGAGCGTGTCCAAAAGCTTGCCGAAGGCCTCGGTCCTTGAGCAAAGCTGTGAATATTGCTCCGCAAGGATCCGGGCATCAGCCTTTTTCAGAGACACCGTCATTTGAGACTTCGCCCAGGCGTCCAAGCGGACAGCGAATTTACGGAGCATCTTCACTTCCACCTCATCCTTTTCAGGCGCATCATCCTTTTCAGGCGGCAGGAATATTCCGGCAAGACCCCGACGGGCATCCTCGTCTTTCTTGCGCAGACTGTTCCGCTCTTCTTCAGGGAGTTTCTTCTGCTCCTCTTCAAGATAGACATAGTTCCCATCGATGTAGTCCTGAACAATCTTTCGGCAGTCTTCGTTGCGATAGCCTCCCGTTCTCATTATGGCTCTGGCAAGGACCTTCCGGAAAGTCGACGGCAGAGGGTTGTTCTCAGCCTGAAGCCATGCTATGAGAATCCTTATGTCAAGCGGTGACTTGAAGAGGGATATCCCCATCCGGAAAAGTTCAAGAATCTGTGACCGGCCGGCTGAAAAGGAACTTCCGGTCAACGGCCGTCCCACTCTGTAAAGCCAGTTGTCCATCTGCTTGTTGTCGGGATTTATCCACACATCGATGTCGTCCATCTTGTTGAATGACAGGTATTCATTGGCGGAATGTTCGTCATCGAACTCATACACGAGGATAGAATCATCGTCCGGTTTCAACTCCACAGAGTCAGCCGGGCCGGAAGATTCAGCGGATGCTGCCGGGGCCGCAGAGGCGCTTTGCTTTGTCGCCGATTCCGGCCGACAGTCAGATTCCGCCGGTTTTGTCAGCATCCGACGGACAGTCGAAAGATTATTGTCCGTGTCCTCGACCTTCGGCAGCATCAGAAGTTTCGCGCACAGTCGCCGGACCGCTTCAAGAAGCCTGCGGTCAATAGGGCGGAACAGATCCAGCCGGCAAGGCAGGTAGATTTCATACATACTGCAATCCGGCTTCCGCGCGTCAAGTTCAGCGATGACCGCATCGACCTGATCCAGAAGATCCGGCTGAGAATCTTCACCCACATATTCATCCTCAATTGCTGAAAGGGTGGCAAGACGGCTGCTTTTGAAAGACTTGGACTTATTTTCCAGATGGCATCCGGCCAGCCTCAGTTCCTTGCGCCAGGCAAGAGCGCTTTTTACCACCGACAGCGGGGAAAGCTTGAACGAAGCCGCCAGAACGCTGCCTGGCATTTTGGCTAAGGCTTTCGACATCGCCTTATAGTAGGCGATGAAAACCTCATAGTAAGGTTGGTGTCCGAAATGCAAGCCAAGGCGCAGCGACAGGATGTCGACCAGAGTTTGTGTCGAAGCCACCAACTGATCCATCAGCACGCCCTTTTCCATCCCGTACGCTTCCTTCTCGTCCTTTTCCCTTCCGAGGGATTCCGTTTCCGCATTTTTCTTCTCTGCCACGCCAACCCCGGCAGCATCAGCCCCGGGCGTAAGATAAACCTGCCCGATGTAGTCAGGAGAATAATAGATTTTCATCAGTGTCATTAAATTATGTAGCCCGCGGGCCGTAAGCAAATTTATGAATATTCTTCAAGAACTCAAAACTTCGTTCATCTATGAATATGCAGGGCCGGCGAAGGCCGGATCCTAGCCAGTTCTGTCATCGCCAAGACCGGACCGCATCGGTGCGAAGTCTTTCAATGTATGGTTTTCCACAGTCTCCAGACACGCAGAAACCGAAGCCGGTCCCTGTTTGACGAGACCGGGTCTATGACTTCAAAAAAAAATAATAATTTTTATTTTTTCGCAGGGGAT
>CAVEHG010000217.1:0-5343 GCA_963615405.1 bacterium
ATATCTCGAAGAACCGCAACGACCTCGACCCCTATACGAATACGCAACTGATGAAAACGAAGGATTCCGGAGAACTTGTCCTTCCGTCCAGACGCTCCTGGGAGCACGTATCCGAGTGGCTGAAGAACGCCGAGGAAATCCTCGGAGGAAAACTCGAACGCGAATTTGTCGTGGACGGGATGAGCGGATTTGTCGGGGATACAATCGCCCTGAAATTCTGGGGCTGTTATACTGAGACGTCGGTCCAAATCTCCGCCGAGGATATTCTCGAAAACTACGACGAGGATATGACGAAGAAAATCAAGAAACTGACGACTCCGGACACGACAATCCTCATCAACAATATCATTCTCTGGTGCGCGGACAGGGGCGAGAAGAAACTGTCCAAGAAGAACAAGGAGAATTTCAAGAAATTCTACAACGACCTTCCGGCGGAAATCCAGGCTTCCGTTTCCAAGGACGTCATCACGAAGAATATCCTTGAAGGGGCCCAGAACAATATCCTTCTCCTGGCGGACGACGAACTGCAGAACAAATTCCTCGAAGTCTGCGCAGCTGGACTCTAGTCTTTCATAGTAAAACCTACAACTGCTGAGCTAACGGCATTACGGGCAAATTTTTTCGATAGGAGAAAAACGATGAATACTGAACACGAACAGAAGCTCACTGAAATCCTCGGCCTTGTCAAGACTGGTAAGGCTGAAATCGGGACCATCTCGGAGACTCGTGGCAGCAACTGCCGCGGACACGATACGGTCCTCCGCGGCAAGTGGAAGGTTGGCGGCCTTGTCTTTGGCTACAAAATCGAGGAAGGACGGAAGTACGGAATCGCCACCGTGGAGGAGGAGGGTTCCCAGGTGGATTACGACTTGACGGGGTGTAACGGACTTCTCCGGGACATCGTCTACCTGCTCCGGCATCCTGTGGCGAAGAAGGAAAAGAAGCAGCAGGAGAAGTAGTAGATGAAGGTAGTCATTTTTGCTGGCGGTTACGGGACACGGTTCGGCCACGAGACGGACAACTGCCCGAAGCCTATGATTGGGATTGGCGGTAAGCCTATCCTGTCGCACCTTATGGACTACTACCGCTCCTTCGGGTTCGACGACTTCGTGATTCTGGCGGGCTATCGGCAGGACGTCATCAAGGACTATTTCCTGAACGAGGGACTGAACGGCTCCAAGGCAGTGAAGTTCGTGAACAGTTCGCCAGTAGTCCTGGACGAGCGGGAGAGGAAGGGCAGCATCCTTGTCCTCGACACGGGCAATGGGACTCCGACGGGAGAGAGGTTGCTCAAGGCGAGAAAGTTCCTTGAGGACGAGCCGTTCCTCCTGACGTACGGCGATGGACTGTCCGATGTGGATATTCCCAAGACTATCGAGGAACTGGACGCACACGACGCTTACTGCGTCCTCACAGCATATCGTCCGGTCTGTCAGTTCGGTGGGCTGGACATAGCGGCCAACGGGACAGTGACGTCGTTCCGGGAGAAGTCCAAGGAGGATTCCCCGTGGATTAACGCAGGGTTCATGGCTTGTCGTCCTGACGTGTTCCGCTATGTCGATATTGGAGAGATGTTCGAGACTGCCCTAGGACGTATGGCACTGGACGGGAAGCTCCATGCGCACAAGCACGAGGGGAACTGGGCATGTATGGACTGCGTGAAGGACAAGGAGAACCTGGAGAAGGAATGGGCGACTGGGGCCGCCTTCTGGACGAGGCACTGGGATGAAGCATAAGTGCGTATTGGGCGTCTATGGCTCCTGTCGCGGGCTACTGATTCGGGACCAGATGCGAACCTGGCTGGACAAGGCATACGACGTGACGGAAGTCCAAGTGGAGCCACCGAACGATGTCCTGTTCGAGGAGCCGTTCCTGCGCAAGGCTTGCGAGGTAGCACTGGAATCCGGTGAGCCCGTTCTCTACCTTCACACGAAGGGCGCGGCCATGTACAACCCCGTGCAATGTAGAGTACGGGATTTTTGGAAGTGGACGTTCGGGGAGGACGGGGACAGGTATTTCGCGCTTGCGGACAAGGAGGTGCCGACATGTTCCTCGTGGTTCGGTACAGAGGAGGACCCGTGCTGCTGGTATAATGGCTTCGTTATGAACGTCCCGGCAGCAAGGGCTATACTGAAGGTGTTGAATCCGCATAAGGACAGGTATTGGTTCGAGCGTGGACTGTTCGAGGAGGCTGGTGTCAAAGTAGCATGTATGGAATGCACGAAGGATTCGGTCGAACAGACAGTCAAGTTCAACCTGCGGTATTGGGGCGTCCTGCACGAGCGAGCAGGAAAGGAAGGGAAGAGGCTGACTGTGGTATGCGTGACTGGGCCCGATAGGAGACAGGGCTTGGGGACTTGCGCGCGTACGATGGAGGACATACTGGAGAAGTCCAATCCTGCGAAGTTAGTCCTGGCATTGGACGCGGAGGAATACCCAGCCGGCGAGCAGAGTCTTCCTGACGCAGTCCTCGATTTGTTCCGGGAAGGCAGGATAGTCCTTGCTTGGTTGCCATCCAATGTATACAAGTTCGGGCTGTCCCAGGCGATACGAAAGGACTATCCTAATTTTCCTGTGATGTTCCACAATCCGCGCTTTCCATACGACAAGGATTACGAGGGCGAACTTTATCTGCACTGGTCGGTATATAGAAAGGAAGTCCAGCGGGTGTCGAAGAGCAACGTGTTGTCCAGTTTCGGGCTAGGGCCGAACGTATTGTATTCGCCGCTGGTATGTTTGAAGTGATATGTATCTGATTAAGGAGAAACACAATATGGCAAAGACGATGGAAGATTTCGAAGAAAAGCTCGGGAAGGAACTGAAAAGGACTTACCGCAACTTGGATTTCGTGTCCGTGGGGTATATGATTGACGACGAAGACTACTTCACCGTAATCATCGATACGCCTTACATGAACTTCAAGCTACAGAAGGAAATCGAGCGGTCTTTCAAGAAGCTCCGTTTCGTGGAGAGTTCGGGCTTCTACGACGGGACTTTCGAGTTTAGGATTGCGGATGGCAGACCGAGCGTGCTGAGTAACCGAGTACACGAATGCTGCGAAAGACTTTCCTTATATGTGGAATATTACGAGGAGAACCGAGAGGAATACGAAGATTAGGCGTATCGGAAAGTAATTTTAGCAAAAGAAAAGTTCCACGATTGCGGGACTTTTTCTATATTTGGACTATATGAGAGACCTTACAACAGTAAACGACGGAATCTACAGGACGGAAGAGCGTATCAAGACTACGTCCGAAGTATTCACCCCGAAGGACCTTGTGGACAATATGTGCGACAGGATTCCTATGGAGGTGTGGAAGGACCCGACAAGGACGTTCCTTGAGCCCACGTTCGGTTCGGGGAATATGCTATGCCGAATGCTGGAGAGACGTATCGAAGCAGGCGTATCCCCGTTGGGTGCCTTGAGGACTTTGTATGGAATGGAACTGATGTCGGACAACGTGAAACTGGCGAAGTCCCGAATCAAGGACATTCTCAAGGAACATGGTCAGGAAATCACGGACGAGGTGGAAGGAATAATCGAGCACAATTTCGTGAACACAGATTTCTTCAAGTGGAACATCCAGGACTGGCGTCCATACAACGAAGGGGAACTGATGCTACGCGAACAGTATAAGGATACAGTCATCCCGGAAATAAAGGAATCGAAGATGAGCAAGTTCATTCACTAGGGAGGAAAGATGAAGTACAGGATAGTATCGGCAACGGACAGGAAGTTTGGGACAGTGTATATGGTTTACAAATACGACATGTTCGTCAATACTTGGAAACTGGAAAAGAAGGACGACGAACCTCTCGTTTTTTCCACGGAACAGAAAGCTCAGGACTATTTGGACGAGTATATTCAGTCCCATCCGGAAGAATGGGAGAACAAGGAAGTCCGGAAGGAAATCGAAGTGTAAATGTATTTTTTACACAAAAAGTAGAAAATCCGGTTGACAATGACCGGATTTTTGTTATATTGTCAATGTAAAACGAAAGGAACTAAAATATGGGAACTTTGGACTTAATCGAATTTATCGGCAAGGTGGAAGACCTGAAGGCACGATATGGTTCCTACAAGGATTCGGACAAGGAACTCATTGCTGCTTCCGCCACGTGGCTCCCAATCCTGAACGGGTTCCTTCAGCGTGTCTATGCTGCGGGACGCTTCTGGTCAAAGGATGGCGACTTGACCGGGGATGCTGAAATCGACGACTATATCGTGAATATTGTAAAGGACCAGGGCTATGACTATTTTTCGGCCGCGGAATTCTTGGATTTGCGTGACGAATACGACCGTGCAAGGGACAACGACAGGAACAGCAACACGATTGTCCAGCTTATGAACGACGTAATGTGGGCATTCTACAACATGTGCTACAGGAAGTCCGACGCGCTCGTCAATATCAACAACTCGAGGAATCCTGAACACAGGATTGTGTGGAAGTTCGAGAATGCCAATGTCGTCATCGGTCCGGGGGACCTTATCGACAGAATCATTCATAATCTTGATTACGACCGCTATCTCGCGGCTTTCGTGGAAGGAGACTATGAAGTATTGGGCAAGGATGGTTCCGTCGTCAGGACCTTCGGGCTTGCATCGTCCGAGGAGGACTACGATTTGGAAATGATGATAGTGACTCCAGTAAAGGAACTTACCGAGGAAATGAAGCAGCAGTTCTTCTGCATTCCTGATTTTACTGGTACAATCAAGGTGGAAACTACGTATTCCGGAAAGGATTGGGACACTACGGACAAGATTGTCGTCGGGGGTTCCCACGAGTTCATTATTCAACAAAAGGAGAACAAACAATGAAACTAGTTCCTATATCTATTGCCATTTGGACACTCGTGTCCACCATTCTGCATTTTTCGGGCGTCGGCTCGTTTGCTGAGTGGTCCTTTATCGCCTGGCCTTGGCAGTGGTCCTGCCTGTGTATCCTCGAATGGTACGCAGTCGTGGTAGTATTTTTGATGGTACTTCTTTTGGGCCTGAGTATCCTTAAGGGGTACGCGGATGCTCAAAACCCGTTTTCGAACAGGGGGTAAACAGGCGGAAGACGCTTACATTCGTGATGCTGGCTGTTACGCCGAGTTTCGGTCAGGTTAGGTACCATAAGTCGAAGCCGGCGGCCGTGTAAACGGAAGAAGATAACATCAACAATAAATAGATATATATGATGGACAATTACCAATACATTATCGATTTCACTGTGGACACGGATTCGCACGACCTCCACTTCTATCACGGAGACGAGGAAGTCGGGGAAGCCAAGCTCCGCGTAGGCAACAAGAAGCACAATGGCTTCGTGTACGTGAGGTTCATTCCGAGAACGTTCT
>CAVEHG010000218.1:0-1738 GCA_963615405.1 bacterium
AGTCTGGGCGATAAGCCTTCCTTCCGTTGTTCCGCCGAAAATCAGGACGCCGCTCATATTTTGTACCCGCGGCTTGTCACGAGATATTTTTCTGTTTTTTCCGATTTTCCGTCAGGACCGTTTTTTTTTCTCTCTATGATTTCAGACTTAGAATTTCCGATAAAAACCGTCGTGAACATGTTCACTTTTTTTTCCATGAGCTCGCCTAATGTGCAGACTTCTCTTCGTGTTCCGCTCCGTCCGATGTTCTCCACAAGCCCGCAGGCGCGGTCTTTTGAAGCCCCGGCCTTTATCATGACCTCGCAGGCTCGCCTGAGGTAATCTTCCCGCTTATGGCTTGAAGGATTGTAGATAGCGACCGCGAAATCGCCCTGAACCGCCGCGACAAGGCGCTTTTCAATAACCTCCCACGGAATCAGAAGATCGCTGAGGCTGATTACGCAATAGTCGTGGCTGAGCGGAGCTCCGAGAACAGAGGCTCCCGAATTCGCCGCGGTGATTCCAGGCACAACGCGAAGCTCAATACCAGCGTATTCAGGATACTCATTCCTCAGAGAAAACATCGGGGAAGCCATTCCGTAAACTCCCGCGTCTCCGGAGCAGATGATGGCGACCGGAAAGCCCATGAGCGCAAGCTCAAAGCAAGTGAGGCACCTTTCGATTTCCATGCGCATTGGCGTGGAAATGAACTTTTTTTCCGGAAAATGCTTTCTCAGAAGCTCAACGTAGGTCTTGTAGCCGACGACAACACTGCATTTCATGATTGTATCGATAGCCTGCACCGTCATCATGCGGAGCTCTCCCGGGCCGGTTCCGACAATATAAATAGTTCCCAATTTTATCTCCATGTGATTACCTCATCTTTTTTCCTGGCGACCGCAAGCGTCATTCCGTTACGGGCGGTTTTCCTGAGCAGAAGCGCAGCGCCGTCTCCTCCGGAAAGAACCGCAGCGCGCTCGCAGACGTTCGGGACGCCTGTCGTCTTCGCAACAAATTCCGACTCCGAGAATTCTCCTTCCGCGCATAAAAGAGCGCTGGCCGGAAAAGTCTGGAAAGGAACGTTGAAGAACTGCGCGAGCTCGAGAAGCCCGGTCTCGTTTTTCTTGATGTCGATCGACGAGAAGCGCGAGATTTCATCTATGTTAAATCCTTTCTCCTGAAAAGTCTGCGTTAGAAACGGCTTAAGCTCGGCGAAATTCCTGCCTTTTCTGCATCCGATTCCGACGCAGAGATTTTTCGGGCGCAGAAAAAGGGAACATTCTTTATCAGGCGAAACGGCACCGGCGATTTTGATGTCGGCAAAGGATGGCTCGTCTTTTTGTTCCATGATTTCGATTTCCTCCGGAATGTTTTTCCGCGCAGAAGAGGAAATTTCTATTCCGCCTGAAATCCAGATTCTGATTTTCTCGTTCCTGAGTATTTTTGAGGAGATTTTTTTGATTCCGCCGCGGTCCATGATCTGAAGCGAATTTTTTACCGCGAAAACGTCGGCCGCGAATTTTCCCACCACATCAGTGGCGGTCGTGATTACAGCCTGGGCGCCTGTCTTCTCTGCGATGAGCCTTGCAATATCGTTCGCGCCTCCGAAATGCCCTGCGAGAAGCGGCAAAGCGAAGCGGCATTTCTCGTCAACCACAACAACAGGGCTGTCGGAAAGCTTGTCCTTGACGAAAGGCGAGACCGCCCTGACCGCAATTCCCGCGGCCGAAACAAAAATCAGCGGAACGCGCTTCGAGAA
>CAVEHG010000218.1:1748-5234 GCA_963615405.1 bacterium
CGCGTCCTTTGTCCAGGAAGCGAGCGTCTCGCCTTCATTTTTCTGGATCCAGATGATATCGGGGATTTTCTCTTTCAGAAGATTCTCGGTTTTTTTTCCCTCGTCTGTAAACGAGACTGTCTTTATAATCATAGGAATTCCTTGCCGGAAAACTTGCGGAAAGCCAGGCCCGGACACAGAGAGAAAAACGCCCCTATTTTCTTTTTCTGAATTCTGTCTCGAAGTCTTCGGCATAGAGCCTGCTTTTGCTGTATGACTCGTGCGTGACGGCTTTTCCGACAAGAACGACCGCTGTTTTTGTGATTTTGTTCTGCGCGGCCGCTTCCGGGAGCTCCGCGAGAGTGCAGACGATTTTTTTCTCATCCGGCCAGGTGGCCCTGTAGACAATGGCGGCCGGAGTTGAAGGATCCAAGCCTCCTTTCATGAGCTCGCCGGAAAGCTT
Organism: bacterium; assembly: GCA_963615405.1. Taxonomy (GTDB): domain Bacteria; phylum Bacteroidota; class Bacteroidia; order Bacteroidales; family UBA932; genus Cryptobacteroides. Next base: position 2,191 of record CAVEHG010000218.1, read on the forward strand.
TCCGAGCATTCCGGCGCTGAGGTAGACCGCCATCGAGGCTTTGTGGGAGGCAAGGGATGAGATGCTCTCGCTTCTTGGAACAGCGGTTTTTCCCGCCATCCGCGTGATTATGAGTGTCTGGGAGACTTCGGGCAGAGTGTATTCGATGTTCAGCGAGGCTGCGGCGCCGAAACACGCGCTTACGCCCGGGACGCTTTCGTATCTGATTCCTTTTTTGTCGAGGGCGTCCATCTGCTCGCGCACGGCGCCGTAAATGCTCGGCTCGCCGGTGTGGAGGCGGACTGTCATCTTGCCTTCCTCCTCGGCCCTGAAAACCGCGCCTAAAACATCGTCAAGCGTCATTTCCGCGCTGTTGAGAATCAGGGCGCCGCTTTTCGCATAACCTAGAAGCTCCGGGTTCACGAGGGAGCCCGCATAGATTATCACATCGGCTTTCTCAAGAAGCCTCATCCCGCGGACAGTAATCAAGTCTATAGCTCCGGGACCCGCGCCAACAAAGTAAACCATGGGCAGATTCTAGCACAGAAAAGCATGGCATGTGAATTGAAAACGCGCCGCTGGAATTTCTTATGTTTTTCCGCGCAAACGACTTTTCAGCCTAAATTCTTCACTCCCTGCATTCATCGAGCACAGAAAGAGCGTTCCGGCTTTTCGCGAGCAGGCCGAACTCGTTGCAGAATACTATGCAGGCAGTATCAAGATTTTCCCCCGCCCGCTTCTCAAGAAAGAACATAATTCTCTCCATCATAAGATCCATCGCCGATTCAAGAAGAGTTTTCCTGCTGTTTCCGCCGCTGTGTCTTCCGTCTGATTTTAACTCTCCGCCGGTTTTCCGCTCTTCCGCCTCTTTTTCAAGGCTCTCTTTTCTAATGGCGGAAATTCCCTCTTCTGTGGAGACCGCCTCCAAAACCAGTCTCGCGGTTTCAAGAGAGCAGCCGGCCTTTACCGCGGCCGCGCATAGAAGCTCCATCCGGCAGTCGCCTTCGCGCGAATGCGTGTTCATGATTCCGCCTGAAATTTTTATGAGCTTTCCGATGTGGCCCGCAAGAAGAATTTTCCTGAATCCAAGCCCGCGCGCCATGTCAACCGTGTCGCCGATAAAATTCGAGCATTTGACGCTTTTTCCGATGTCAAAATCAAAGGTTTCCTTCATGAAGTCAAGGCCGTAGTTTCCGGGAGAAATGCACACCGCGCTTTTCCCGAGAGCCCTGTTCTGCCTGAGCTCGACAAAAATAGTGTCTTTCAGCGCCTGTGCGCTCATCGGCTCTACCACGCCACTTGTCCCAAGTATCGAGATTCCGCCGACAATTCCAAGCCGCGGATTGAAAGTCCTGCCGCAGAGAGCCTCGCCCTCGGGAACAGAGATCTCAACCTCGACTCCGCCGGCGTAGTCAAAAAGAGAGCACACCTCGCGCACTTCCTTTTCAATCATCGCGCGCGGAACACGGTTTATTGCCGCGCTTCCGACTTTCTGGTCAAGCCCGGGCTTCGTGACTTTTCCGACGCCCTTTCCGCCTTTTATCACGACATAAAGCCCTGAGGAAGTCTCCCGGGCTTCTTCCCCTTTTTTTTCAAGGAGGCGCACTGTAGAAACAATATGCGCTCCGGTCGTTATGTCAGGGTCATCTCCGCCGTCTTTTCTAACCGCGCACGAGACCTCGCTTTCAGAGCGCCTTATATCAAGAATTTCCGCCCTGAAGTCGATTCCCTTCGGCGTCCTGATGACAATCAACCGCTTTTCCATTCCGCTCAGAAGCATGTAGCAGGCGGCTTTCGTCCCGGCGGCCGCGCAGCTTCCTGTTGTGAATCCGAATCTCATTTTATTGCTGCCTGCCCGCTTCCTATATTTTTCTTTCCATGCCGAGCTTTCCCGCGGCATCGTAAAGAAGAGCGTTGCAGATTGCCGCGGCTACGTTGCTTCCGCCCTTGCGTCCTTTCCCGATAATAAACGGAACGTCAGAATTCAAGAAAAGCTCCTTCGCCTCCACAACGTTCACAAAACCGACAGGAACGCCCACAACAAAGTCAGGGCGGTATTTTCCGTCTTTCATCATCCCGTAAAGCGAAATCAGCGCCGTAGGCGCGTTTCCAACCGCAAAAACAAGCTTCCTCCCCTCTTCAAGCGCAAGCCGGGCGGCCTTTTCCATGCTCACCGCAGCCCTAGTCGCGCCCCTTTTTTTCGCCTCTAGGGTCACGTCCTCATCGGCCATAAAGCAGAGGACTTCTCCGCCGAACTTCCCTAGCGTCTCCTTGCTTATTCCGGCCTTCGCCATGTTCGTGTCGGTCACGATGTAAGCGCCGCCAAGAAGAAGGCTCTCCGCTTTCTCGACCGCCCCCACGGAAAATTTCAGGTTCTCGGCGTAGTCAAAATCCGCGCTCGTGTGGATCACCCTCATCGTGACAGGCTTCTCTATTTCAGGCAGGACAATTTTTCTTTCAGAAAGCTCCCGCGCGATTATCTCGAAGCTCCGTTTCTCTATGTCTCCCGGAAGAGAATACTGAATATCCATCTTTTTCTCCTGTCCAAGTCAATTTTTCAGGGCGTTTCCCTCGGCAAAGCCTCGGGCCGGTCCTTGCGGGGTTCCGGCTTCCGCCTCCATTGCCGCCCGTTCCGGCCGGCAACGCTTTGCGCCCCTACAGCACCTAACGCGCAAGTTTTTCACAGAACCATCACCAAAGTTCCGGCGGCAAGCAGCGCCGCTCCTATCAAAGACTTCACGCTGAATCTCTCATGAAGAAAAACAAACGCCAGAATCAGCGTCAGAACAGTGCTCATCTTGTCCACAGGAACAACCTTCGACGCCTCGCCGAGCTGAAGAGCCTTGTAATAGCAAAGCCACGACGCCCCTGTCGCAAGCCCGGAGAGCACAAGGAAAAGCCAGCTTTTCCGCCCGATCGACGAAACGCCGCCCTGCGCTCCGGTCAGAAAAACCATGCCCCATGCCATCAAAAGCACGACAAACGTCCTGACCGCTGTCGCAAGATTCGAGTTCACGCCGTCAATTCCGACCTTCGCCAGAATGGAAGTCAAGGCGGCAAAAACC
>CAVEHG010000219.1:0-2065 GCA_963615405.1 bacterium
CGTTTCTTCTATATATATTTATTTTGATTCTGTTCAGAAAAGACGAGAACGAGAAAATAATCATCAGAAAAGAAGAAGTCTCCGCGCCGTGGAAAAAAGAGAGGCGCGGAAAAAGGATTCTCTACCTTTTCCTGTTCTTCCTTGTGATTCTCACGATTGTGTCACGCTCAAGGCTTTGGCCGCTTGTCACGGTTCTGACCGCGGGCGCTGTCCTGATTTTTGACCGGAAAATTCTCCTGAAAACGGACTACGCTCTTCTTCTGACTTTTCTCTGCTTTTTCGTGTTCTCGTCGTCCATATGCCGAAATCCGGCCGTGTCCGCCTTTCTTGAAAGCGCCGTCAAAAACCGGGAGTACGCGTGGAGCATACTTCTGAGCCAGGCAATATCGAACGTGCCGGCGAGCATTGTTCTCTGGCCGTTCACTGGAAGCGGAAATTCAAACCTGAAGGCTCTTCTGTATGGCCTGGACAGCGCCGGGCTATGCTCGATAATCGGAAGCCTGGCAAGCGTGATAAACTTAAGAATCTACAGCAGGGAATTTCCGGGAGCAGGGAACGCATGGAGATTCATAAAGACTTTCACATGGATAAGCCTGGCGTTTTTCGCAGTGATTGTTCTTCCGCAGATTTTTCTGATTCGTCTCTGAGAAAAATCCGCCAAAAAACGCAAAGCAGGCCCTGAATCAGGATTCCCGCAAAGTCTCAAGCAGAGAGCTGACCGCGTTTCTTACGCAGTCCGGGCACGGGCAGAGGACTTTTCCGCTTTCAATGCCTTTTAGCTCCCTGCAGACTAAAGCCCCGCTTTTCTCCCTGAATTTCTCAAGAATTGCGCGGGCCAAGGCAGGAGCGCCTTTTCCTTCTCTTAAAAGCCCCGCGGCCATTACAGCGCCGATCAAAGCGCCGCAGGTGGCTTCCATTGAGCCCATTCCGGCCGCGAATCCGGAAGAAAGATTCATCATATCTTTTTCATCGAGAGAAATCTTGTCGCTGAAAACTTTCAGGACAGCCTGCGCGCAGTTGCATTTTCCGTCCCTTTTCAATGCCGCGGCTGTCTCAATCCGCTCCTCATCTGTCATAATTCTTTCCTCCGCGGGAAGAAGCTTTTCCTCTCAGCCATCTTCCAGAATAATAATAGACTATGAACGCCGCGGAAGTCATGATCCATGTCACAGGATAGCACGCCACAACCATCAGAATCGTCCTGTGCAGCGGAACCGCGGCGAAAAGCCACACGACACGCAGCAGGCACACTCCCACAAGAGTTATCACCATCGGAATGAAGGCGTCCCCGGTGCCGTGGATTGTGCCCGAGTAAATCTCGACAGGAACATACGTGAAATAAAAGACTGTCAGAAAATCCAGCATTTCCATTCCGTAGCTCACGACCTCCGCATCGTCGGTGAAAAGACGGAAGAACGCACGCCCGGCAAGGCGGAAAACAGCCGTGTACAAAACCGATGTCGCCGCCATCAGCGCAAGGCCGATGTTGTTCGCCTTTCTCATCCGCCTTATTTTTCCCGCGCCGAAATTCTGCCCGGAGAAAGTCGTGAGCGACTGCCCGAACGAGCTGATTGTGACCCAGAAAAATCCGTCGATTCTTCCGTAGGCAGCCCAGGCGGCAATCGCGTTCGTTCCGAAATAGTTTATGTTCGACTGGATAATAAGGTTCGAGACCGTATAAAGAGACGACTGCAGTCCGGCAGGAAAGCCTATCTGCATCATCCTGATGAAAATGTTCTTCTTGAGCGATATTTTTCTGAAGCAGAATCCGAAATAGCGGTCCCTCTTCATCCTTGCAAGGATCATAGCCGCGGAAATAAGCTGGCATAAATCAGTGGCGATCGCGGCTCCCGCAACGCCCAGATCCAAGACCGCCACAAAGAGAAGGTCAAGGAAAACGTTCACGACAACGCCCGAGGCAAGAATCAGGAAAGGGCTTTTAGAGTCGCCGGTGGCGCGCACGACGCCCGCTCCCATGTTGTAGATGAACATCGGGATTATTCCGAGAAAGTAAATCTGAAGATAGGACAGGGAGGAATCGAAAATCTCCTCCGGAGTCTGGATA
>CAVEHG010000219.1:2133-5171 GCA_963615405.1 bacterium
CTGGATAATCCGCAGGGCAAAAGGAGAAAGGAGAATTCCCGCGGCTGTCATCACGATGCCAAGCACAAGCGAGATCCAGACCGAAGTATGGACAGAATCGCCAAGCTCGCGCCATTTCTTCGCGCCGAAAAACTGCGACACGACGATTGATGAGCCTGAGGCGAGCCCGGAGAAGAATCCGACAAGAAGATTGACATAGATAGCGGTTCCGCCACCGACCGCCGCGAGCGCCTCCTTTCCGACAAATTTCCCGACAATGATAGAGTCGGCAGTGTTGTAAAGCTGCTGGAAAAAAGTTCCGAGCATTATCGGAATGAAGAATTTAAGAAGACCGCGGCAAATCGAGCCTTCGGTCAGCGTCTGTGAAGATAATTTTTCCATAATTCAAATATCAAAAAAAAGGGGGCGAAGCCCCCTGTCAAAACCAAAAAACTGCTCTCTAGTGTGTTTTCTTCAGATTTTTTTCTATCTGTATATTCTTCTGACAGTCTCGACTTTGATCATGTTCGTATGGCCCGCTTTCGCGTTTGCTCCGATCTGTCCGCCTGTAAGCACAACGTTGTCGCCGACTTTCAGGCTCAGGATTTTTACGGCGCGCTGAATCGCATAGAAGAAGAGCACCTCTATAGATTCGTACTCCTCGCAGAGAATCGGAATGACGCCCCATGAAAGAGCGAGCTTCCTGTAGACTTTCTCCGATGTTGTGGAGCCGATAATCTGGACAGGCGCGCGGAAGCGGCTGATCATTCTCGCTGTGAGCCCGCTCATCGTGTTCACGACAACGCATTTCGCGCCCACATCAATCGCCATCTGGCATGTTGAATGGGAAATCGCGTCGAGAATATTGCGGTTCGCGAATTCAGTGTCTCTGAACCGCTTCTTATAGTTGATATGCTCCTCGGTGTACTCGGCCACCTCTGACATTGTCTTTACAGCCTCGACAGGATATTTTCCCGCGGCGGTCTCGCCTGAAAGCATGATCGCGCTTGTTCCGTCATAGACCGCGTTCGCAACGTCAGAAATCTCGGCGCGTGTCGGGCGGATATTCGTGATCATAGACTCAAGCATTTCAGTCGCGATAATCACGCGCTTCCCGAGAAGACGGCATTTCTGCTCGATTTCCTTCTGGACTACAGGAACTTCCATGAAAGGAATCTCAACTCCAAGGTCTCCACGGGCAACCATGATTCCGTCGACAACGGAGCAGATCTCCTCGATATTGTCGACTCCGGCGCGGTTCTCAATCTTGGCGATAATGTCAATGTCGCTTCCGCCGTTCTCGTTCAGGAAGTTGCGCAGAGACTGCGCGTCCTTTTTTGTGGAAACAAACGAGGCCGCCACAAAATCGACATCCTGCTCGATTCCGAAGAGAAGGTCAGCCTTGTCGTTCTCGCTCAAAAATTCATTGTTGAGAAGCTTTCCCGGAAAATTCATGCTCTTCTTGTCTGAAAGAGAGCCGCCGGCCTTTACCTCTGTGATAACGTCATGGCCTTTGACATCGGTCACCTCGCAGACGACAAGCCCGTTGTTTACAAGAATCCTGTCGCCTTTCTTGAGATCGTCCGCGAATCCCTTGTAGCTGACAGAAACGCGGGTGCTGTCGCCCTCAATATCGTCCGTCGTGAAAGTGAAGGTCTGTCCTGCCTCGACTGTGATCTTATGTTCCTTGAATGTTCCGATTCTGAATTCCGGTCCTTTTGTGTCGAGCATGATCGCCACAGGAATTTTTAGCTCGTTTCTGACTTGTTTTATCGTGTTGATTTTTCTGAGCTGCTCTTCATGAGTTCCATGAGAAAAATTGAGGCGCGCCACGTTCATTCCAGCCTTGCACATCGCTGTCAGGACTTCTTTCGGCTCGCTCGCAGGTCCGATTGTACAGATAATTTTTGTCTTTCGCATTTTATGATTCCCTTTGCCGTTTTATGCGGTTAGTATACAGACATTTGAAGCGTTTGAGAATGACTTTCCGTTGCAAACTTCCCGGCCCGCCATTAAAATCTCACCTATGCAAATTCTAGGCGAAGTGAAAGGCAGGCGGCTTTTTTCTCTGCTGCTGCCGCTGATGGTTGAACAGATTCTGAATTCGTTCATGGGAACCGCCGACACGCTCATGATCACGACGAGCGGAGCGGCGGCGATCTCCGCGGTTTCGCTTGTGGACTCCATAAACGTGATGGTTGTCCTGATTTTCTCGGCGATGGCGACAGGAGGCGCGATTCTCTGCAGCCAGTATCTCGGGCACAAGAATGCGGAGAAAGCGGTCTATGCGGGAAAGCAGCTTATTCTCTGCGTCACGTTTATCTCCATTCTCGGAACTTTCGCCCTGATTCTCGCCCGCGCACAGATTCTCTCGCTGATTTTCGGAAGCGTTGACGGCGAGGTGATGAAAAACTCGGAAGTCTACTTCCTCATAACGGCCCTTTCCTATCCTTTTATCGCCCTGTACAACTCAGGAGCCGCAATCTTCCGCTCAAACGGAAACTCGCGCCTTCCGATGACGGTCTCGACAATCTCGAACGTCCTGAACATCGCGGGAAACGCTGTCCTGATTTTCGGCTTTCATCTCGGAGTGGCGGGAGCGGCTTTGAGCACCCTGCTCTCGCGTGTTTTCAGCGCGGCCGTAATCCTGATTTTCCTTAAGCGCACAAGGCAGCAAATCAGAATCGACAGATATTTTGTGAAGCCCGATTTTCAGGTGATTTCAAAAATTCTCGGAATCGGAATTCCTACAGGCATAGAAAACGGAATGTTCCAGTTCGGAAAGCTCGCGATCCAGTCTTCGGTCTCTACGCTCGGAACAGCGGCGATCGCGGCAAACGCCCTCACTTCAGTGCTCGAAGGCTTCTCAAGCCAGGCACCGATCGGAATCGGCCTGATGACGCTCGCGGGCCAAGCAATCGGAGCGGACGATGCGGAGCTTGCAAAAAAATACATCAGAAAGCTCACGTTTTTCGCGTTTATCGCAGTGACGGTCTCGTCTCTCGCAGTAATCGCCGGGGTAAAACCGCTCACAGCAATCAGCGGAATGGAAGAGGACG
>CAVEHG010000220.1:0-5167 GCA_963615405.1 bacterium
GAATTATATATTTCAAAACTTTCGATTAAATTTCTCCTCAAACAAAAGGGGAGAAATTTGATATTATTTTTCTTCTCCCCTTGATTATTTCAGTCCCTTTTTATAGATTTGCAAAAAAGAGGAGAAGATTGATTGGAAAATTTTCCTGAACTGCAATTTATATTCTCCCCGGATTGAAGAATGACGAAACTAACGGAATATGGGACAGTTGAATGTATGGCTAACCTGGCCATGCATGGGATTACCTTTCGTTCATACCTTTCTGGGAAGTATGTCTTGTCAGTCTTCGACAGAACTTATTTATGTCTTTTCAGAAATTTTCACCGAATTTCGAACAGTCTGACTTTCAGCGGCTTCAAACCTGTTTCAGATTTTCGAAAAGGGAGTTCTGAAATGCAAAAGGGGAGTTTTCCAATCATCCAGAAGCCTGAGAAAAGGGAGTTCTGGAATAAGGGGGGAGTTTTGGAATTATCCGTATCCCTTCCGGATTTCCAGAATTGCGCCCTTTGCTTTTTTATACCTTTTGGGAATCATGTCTTGTCAGTCTTCGACAGAACTTATATATGTCTTTACGGAAATTTTCGCTGTTGCTGCAGATGCTTGAATTCTAGTATTTTGAGTATTGGTTTTAAATTTCAAAAAGAGAGTTCTGTAATTCAAAAGGGGAGTTTTACAATCATCCGCAATCCCGCGAAAAGGGAGTTTTTCAATAAGAGGGGAGTTTTGGAATCATTCATATATCTATGGCAAAGGAAGAGAACGAGGAAGGGTTGAACACCCTGGCGACGACCACGAGGAGCGTGGTTGAGTCATATATATTCGCGACAGGTCATCAGGATCTGAGCATCTACTCGGAGCGTCTGATGATGCTGCTCGTGCGCGCCGCGCAGTGCCAGGTTGCCGGCCTGAACTTTCGTGACGGATCCGCCATCCGTCAGGTGAGCATCGGCCCGCTCGGCGACGCGTCCGTCGAGATAGAGGCGCGTGAACTTCTGTCCAGCCAGAGCAGCACGAACTACACCAATGCCAAAAACGCCGTCCGGGAGCTGATGAACAAGACCGTGTCGCACGAGAGGCCCGCCTTCAAGAACGGCCAGCCGGTTCTCGACGCCTCCGGACGCCAGGTCTACGAGTTCGAGGCGCATCAGCTCGTGAACGACATCTGGGTCAACCGGAAGCCGGGCGTAATCATCGTGAACGTAAACAAGAATACCTGGGAGGCGATTCTTGACTTCTCCAAGGGCTTCCGCAGATACGACCTTCAAGTGGCAATGAAGTTCTCCCGAACCTGTTCCCTGAGGATGTTCAAGCTCATCAGCAACCAGACCGAGCCCATCCAGTACACCATCGCCGAGCTCCGCGAGCAGTGGGGGCTGAAGGACAAGTACGCCAAGACGAAGGATTTCATAAGGAATACCATCGTGAGCGCCAAGGAGGAACTTGACAGGATGTCCCCGTGGACCTTCGACTGGGAGCCGGCCTATTCCACTTCGGCAGAGCAGAACCGCGGACGGACCGGACGCAAGTCGATAACATCCATCATCTTCTTCCCGAAGCACCAGCTCCGCTACGAGAGTACGACCAACATGATGAACAGGGCCGGCGTGTCCGTCGACGTCCTCGGACGGGCCGTCATCGACCGCCTCGTGAAGAACCTCGGCTTCACCATGTCCGAGATCAAGTCCAATCTCGTGCTCTTCGATACGGCCCGAAAAAACTTCAATCTTGAGGAGTTCCTCATCTCCATCACGCCGTCCGCCGGCAGAGCGAACAGCCCCCAGGGATATGTTGTCAACGCAGTCAAGAAGCACTTGAAAGAGGCTTGCGGTATCGTTGTCAGCAAGACCGGCATAGTAAAGCCGTCCAGGCCTGCCCAGATGCAGGAGCAGCCCCGCACCCGCAGGACGAAGGCCTCCGAGCAGACCGTCTCGAGCATCCTCTCCGGCGGCGCCGCCCAGCGTCCGGCATCACCTCGCCCCGCAGCGGATGAACCGGCAACGGTCGGAAGCATATTCGGAGGCATATTTGAAGAACCTGACGAGCAGTAGATGCCGCGACCCTATATAAAACGGAAGTGTTATGACGGACGAATTGAGAACACGCATCCTGGAATGGCGGGAGAGAACGCTCTTCCCGTACATCTACGACCATCTCGACACCCTGCTGCCGAAGTACGGATTCGTAAGGAGAGGTGACCGGTGGGTCAGCCCCCTCAAGCTCGACCTTTCCGATCCCAGACACCCCCGTCCCGACAAGACCTATGTGCTGGCAGCGAATCCGTCTCATCTCTGCGAACAGGGTGGACCGTCCGAACCCGTTATCAATATCCTTATGCGGGAAAGGGGGCTTGACACGTCTGACGGAGCTGACTATTACCGCTTCCTTGAGAGCTTTTCTGCCGAGCACTCCCTCGGGATGCCGACGGAAACGGGCCATGCTGTCCAAGTGAGCGACGCAAGGAAGGACCGGGATATCCTTGCCGCCCTCAGGGACTACTTCCAATGGTGCCTGCTTAAAATGGACAAGGCATCGGCGACGAGAGCCTATCTCAGGCGCAGAGGGTTCGATGTCAAGGCTTCAGAATCCCTCGGTTTCGGCTTTGTGCCGCGCTGGGAGGCCGTCGTCAGACGGATGGCGCAGCTGCGCTTCTCCCGCGAAGATGTGAACCGCGTCTGTCCTGTGCCTGCCACGGTGGGGGAGTCCCACGTGCTGGCTATCCCTTATGTATGCTCGGGCGTTTTGAAGGGATTCATCTTCAGAGCCATAAGGGACGGCATTGTGCCGAAGTACACCGCCAATGCCGGGCTTGACCGGCGGTCATCTTTTTTCAACTATCCCGAGGGAGGCAGTCGTGTCATAATCGCCGTCGAGGGCGAAATGGATGCCCTTACGGCGGCATCTTCCGGCATCCCGGGCGTCGTGTCCATCGGAGGCTCGACCGTCAGGCGCGGCCAGGCCGCCGCGGCACTGCGCGCCGGCACGGAGGCGATAGTTCTCTGCCTTGACCTTGATACCGTGGAAGACGGGAAGGGAAACATAGTCCCGAATATTCAGAAGCGATTTCAGAGCGTCATGCGCTCCGTGTCCGAGATACGCTCCGCAAGGCCCGGTTTCGAGAAGATATACATCGCTCGCTTCGATGAACCTGCCGATCCGGACTCGTACATAAGGGAGAAGGGGAAAGATGCTTTCCTGTCTGTCCTCAGGAACGCGCAGCCGTGGTGGCGCTACTTCGCCGACGGCATGGATGCGGGTCTTGACCCGAGGGGATTCACTCCATCCGCGGATCAGGAAGAAATCAACGCAAAATTCGTTGATAGTGAAAAATGAGTTATAATTGAATTTGTATTTGAAAACCCTCAAATCTTCAGTTTAAGGGATGAAAAATACCAGTCGTTGTGAATATTGTCATCCCTGGTTCTCGATATATTCACGGACGGCAGCCTGGCTGACGTTCCCGATTGACGATACGAAGTATCCGTCAGTCCAGAACGTTCCGTCTCTGTAGAACTGCCGCACAAGTTCCGCCCCGTGTGTTTTCCACACGGCACAGGTTGACATCTGCTTGATTCTTCTTACAATCTGCAGCGGCGATAGTCTCGGGGCCGCCCCGACCAGCAGGTGGATATGGTCAATATCGGATTCCATCACTTCGATGTCGAAGTCGGACCTGTCCGAGATGTCCCGGATGATCCGTTTCATATCCTCGACCATCCTTCCGGAGAGAAGCCGTTTCCTGTATTTGCATACAAGAATGATGTGGTACTTGATGAGGAATTTCGAGTGATTCCCCGATATGTAATCCTTTCCTTTCATTGTCTATATCGTTGTTTTTCACTATATTTGTACTATGCTCCGCGCCTATAAATACAGGCTCTATCCGACTGACGTCCAGAAGGTTCTGTTCGCCAAGACCTTCGGCTGCTGCCGCTATGTCTACAACTGGGCGCTGAACCTGAAAATCGACGAGTACAAGGCCTCGGGCAGAACCCTCGGCAACGTCTACCTGACCAACCTGATGCGCAGCAGCCTCAAGGTTCAGAACGAATGGCTCTCCGAGGTCAATTCCCAATCCCTGCAGAGCGCCCTGCGCAACCTCGACACGGCGTACAGTAATTTCTTCCGCGACCCGAAAGCCGTCGGCTTCCCGCGGTTCAAGTCCCGCAAGTCCCGCCAGAGCTTCCTTTGCCCGCAACACTGCAGCGTGGACTTCGCGAAAGGCACCATATCCATACCCAAGGCGAAGGACATACCCGCCGTGCTGCACCGTCCTTTCCGCGGAACGGTCAGGACCGTAACCATAAGCAGAACCCCATCGGGGCGGTACTACGCATCCGTTCTCGTGGACACCTGCATTGGGGAGTTGCCCGCATCCGTTCCCGAAAGGGACTCCACGCTCGGCATCGACCTCGGAGTCAAGTCCCTCGCCGTCTGTTCCAACGGACAGGTGTTCGACAACCCGAAGAACCTCCGCAGAAGTCTTGACCGCCTCGCCGTTCTGCAGCGGCGCCTGAGCCGCAAGCGGAAAGGCTCCGCCAACCGCGAGAAGGCAAGAGTCAAGGTTGCCCGGCTGCAGGAGCATATAGCCAACCAGAGGCGCGACAGCCTTCACAAGATTACCCATGCTCTGACGCACGACAGCCAAGTGCGCACCATCTGCATGGAGGACTTGAACGTGAAGGGCATGACCCGCAACCACCACCTCGCGCAGAGCGTCAGCGACGCGTCGTTCGGGATGTTCCTGTCGCTGCTCGAGTACAAGTGCCGATGGTACGGGGTGAACCTTGTCAGGATAGACCGCTTCGCTCCGAGCTCGAAGACCTGCAGCGTCTGCGGCTGGGTGTATAGGGACCTGAAACTGAGCGAGCGCAGCTGGACCTGTCCGGAGTGCGGAACGCGTCACGACAGGGACCTGAACGCCGCCAGAAATATCAAAGAACTTGGCTTGAAGAAAGCCCTACCCGCGGAACGCGGGGATGTCAAGTCTGTGGACTGTCCCACTGCTGATGACCGTCGCCGATGCGACCTAAGAAGCAGCGGCAGGGAGAAGCAGAAAAAGAGAGGGAAATCCGTTCCCGAAGCCGCTAAGTCTTTAGCTTAGTGGTAGTTCACTCTTGAAGAACGTTGTTATTTTGTTTACACTATTCTTGTCGAGACGTCTTTCGTG
>CAVEHG010000221.1:0-5006 GCA_963615405.1 bacterium
TTACGCGGCCTTTTCGGCCATTTTCATCCTCGTCATCGGTCACGTAGCTACGGCTACGCTCCCTCTTCCGAAGCCGAAACTGTCTAGAAAATTCCGCATAATAAAATGCGGGAACCATTTCAAAACAGCTTCTAAGTGACGATGGGAGAATTACATGCAGTTTCAGGAATCGCCAGATGAGGTGGCGTCTATATTATTATCGGGGTGTGGCCGAAGGCGGGCAGGTAACGGTCGAGAAGGTCACGGGTGCAGATCTTCATAAAGCAGCCGACTGTGCCGTCAGTGCAGCAGAAGGTGTCGCTTTCCGTTATCTCCCTATCCATCACGATGTTCACATCACGGGCCGAATCCAGGCAGGCACTCAGGACAGTGGAAGCCCCGTGCTCAGTGCCGACCTTTTCCATAAGAAGTCCGGCCGAAGCGAATGACACTCTCGCTATTCCGAGGGCGGCCCCGAAGTCCTTGGTGACGAAGGGCTTGTCGTCGCGGGTGACGTAGAGATAGAATACGGTCTGCTGGCGGTTGCAGAGGAAAAGGGTTTTCACGATGCGCCCTCCGAGGCCGGAATTTATGTTCTGGCAGTCCTCCATCGTGATGCCGGGATCGGTGTCCACCCGTTCGAACTTGATATCCAATCTTTTAAGGGCTTCGTAAACCTGCTCCTGCAGCGGCGTTGAGAACTGCTGCGGGGGCGTTGTCATCTTTTCGCTAACGTAAAAAGCCATACTTCTGCTGTTTTTGCGGGTGCAAAATTAGCAAAGAATCCGTAAAACGGGTTATTCTTCCCGAAAATGGGATATGTCAGGGGCCGAAAATTCGGAGTACCTTTGCAGCGGCATGTAACTGCGGATTTGGCCGCAAGGCCGTGACATTTAAATTTCAAGATTATGAGACCTTATATTGTTTCGCATATGATGGAATCAGTCGACGGGAGAATCGACTGCGCTATGACTGAAAAGATAGATTCCAGCGACTCGTACTATGAGGCATTGGACAGCCTCGGCTGTCCGACGCAAATTATGGGAAAGGTGACGCTTCAGATGCATTATGTTGGTTATCAGCCTTTTGTCTGCGGAAATTCTGTTCCTATTGGCCGCAAGGCCGCCCACATGGCGGTGCGTTCGGAGGGGTACACGGTCGCGATGGATACGCACGGGACGCTCGACTGGCGCGGCTGCGAGTGCGACGGGCGGCCGCTGCTCGTGGTGACGAGTGAGGATTGCCCGAAGGAATATCTGGAGCATCTGGAGTCGGAGGGAATCTCGTGGATTGCTGCCGGAAGCGGGCGCATTGACCTTGAGACCGCGATGGAAGTGCTTGGAAATGATTTCGGTGTGAAGCGCGCGGTCATCGTGGGAGGCGGTCACATCAACGGGGCTTTCCTCCAGGCAGGCCTCATTGACGAAGTCAGCGTGATGATCGGCCCGGGCATCGACGGCCGCAAGGGGATGACCTCCGTCTACGACGGCATAGAGGATCGCGATTTCGGCCCGGTGCTGCTCGACCTGCGCAGCGTCGAGCGTGTCGCCTCCGGCACCGTATGGCTCAGATACTCAGTGAAATAGCAAACCTGATTGGCCGGCTCAAGGGAGCCGGCCAATCTTAGTTTTACCTCTCGCCTTCTACTTCCCGCCTCCTACATTCCGCGACCACTTTCCTCCTCCCATTTCTTTCAGCCTCTCCATACTTTCCTCGATTGCTGCTGAGAATCCCATCTTCACACTTCCTCTGCCACGCGACACTTCCTTCCTGAAGGGACGGCGGGAATCCCACTAAATCGTTTCTTTGGGATTCCCACCGGACTTGAGGCGGCCGAGAATCCCACTAAAACGTTATTTCGGGATTCTCATCGTCCCAAGTTCAGCTTCTCAATTCATTCCACCTCTCATTTTCCAACTTCCCACTTTCCTCCTCCCATTTCTTTCCGCCTCTCCATACTTTCCTCGATTGCTGCTGAGAATCCCATCTTCACACTTCCTCTGCCACGCGACACTTCCTTCCTGAAGGGACGGCGGGAATCCCACTAAATCGTTTCTTTGGGATTCCCACCGGACTTGAGGCGGCCGAGAATCCCATTAAAACGTTATTTCGGGATTCTCATCGTCTCGGGGTCTGCAAATCATCCTGATTAACGCCATATTTTCCTATACGAGGGTGAAATATAGTAAGCACATAGGCGCAAATCATCTAATTTTTCACCTCATTTTTCCTACCTTTGTGTCCACGATTCAAAACATCTTCTGAGATGGTATCTTTCGAGAGCGATTATGACAATGGAATGTTGCCGGAGATTTTGGAGAATCTTGCGGCGACCAATGGCGAAAAGTGTTCAGGCTATGGCTATGACCCTTATTCTGAAAGGGCCAAATCAAAGATTTTGAAGGCTATAGAAAAGGATAACGCTGATGTATTCTTTCTTGTGGGAGGGACACAGACAAATGCCACCGTCATTGATTCACTACTTATGCCCTGCGAGGGAGTCATCTGTGCCGAGACTGCCCACATCGCCGTCCACGAATCCGGAGCCGTCGAAGCGTCCGGACATAAGGTCATTGCTCTTCCGACTTCCGACAGCAAAATGAAGGCCGCCAATCTTGCCGTCTATATGGACAAATTCCTTGCAGATGAGACACATCCGCATATGGTTCAGCCAGGTATGGTCTATATTACCATGCCGACGGAACATGGTATGGTCTATACAGGGGATGAACTGTGCTCAGTCTATGACACCTGCCGCCATTATGGTCTCAAACTCTATGTGGATGGAGCCAGACTTGGATACGGGCTTATGTCCGATGCCTGTGACTATGACCTGAAATTCCTTGCGGCGCATTGCGATGCCTTCTATATCGGGGGCACCAAGGTAGGGGCGATGATGGGTGAGGCCGTGGTCTTTTCCAATATCCCGGCCCCGAAATATTTCTTCACCACCGTGAAACGCCACGGAGCACTGCTTGCCAAAGGAAGGATGCTGGGCATTCAGTTCGATACGCTTTTTACTGACGGACTTTATTTCCGCGTTTCCCGTCACGCCATCGATATGGCCGTCCGAATGAGGAAGATTTTCGCTTCCGCGGGGATCCCTCTGGCTATAAATTCTCCTACCAATCAGCAATTTGTGATTCTAACCCGCCATCAGTACGACTGCCTCTCACGTCATATCAGGTTCGAAATCTGGGAACCGGAAGAATCCGACAGAATTGTCTGCCGTTTCGTGGCCAGTTGGGCCACGACTCCGAACGATCTTACAGCTCTCGAAGATGCCCTCCGCTCTCTATCTGATTAGGGCGGCGTAGAAGAAATTCTTTCCGTCGGACGTGGACGTCCCAAGACTCCCGCCGCGCCATCCTGTCATCTTCGGGCTGCCTGATCATTCCGGCGAAACATTCCGTTTCCCATCACGGATCATCGTCATCATTCACTTACGGGCTCACTGTCCCGGTCTGATATCCGGTAAGAATTTCCGCGAGCGCGCCTTGAGGCACGCCCCGACCGATGATACCTTTTACAATAAAAGTTATGGGGCGCGAAAGTCAGTTATCACAGCCTGCAGTGATTCTCTCTCCATATCCGAGAGGATAGGGTTACTCGAAGAGTTTCTTCAGAGTAACCACATCTATCTGCAGTTTTCTGGCAATACGTTTTGTGGTCACTTTATATTTATTCCTGAGAACTACAGCCAGGCGGCATCTGTCTTCAGGCCCCAGTTCCCTGACGGAATCCGCCTTGAACATCTTCTTGATGTTTTGGAAGATTACATCGTTCAATTCGTTGTCTGTCAGAATCACTGTTTCTCCGAGTCCTTCGGCTATTTTTACATAGGCATCAATCTTCCTGACAATATCATAAGTATAGTTCCAGGAATTTCCCAGCACCTGTTCCGCCTTCCAGGTCAGGACATAAGATTCCGGAAGGATGTATCCCATTTTCTGATTATAATGATAATCATCCGGAAGCGGGACCTTCGTTTTAA
This sequence comes from bacterium, assembly GCA_963615405.1. GTDB lineage: Bacteria > Bacteroidota > Bacteroidia > Bacteroidales > UBA932 > Cryptobacteroides. Next base: position 3,974 of record CAVEHG010000221.1, read on the forward strand.
GGCATCTCTCTTTTTCACGTTTGGACAAATCTTTAAGTTCAATCCATGGGAACAACGTGGTCAGCTTATTGAAAATCAAGTTGGTGGACCCCCAGGGATAACCGCCTGAAGCTATGTCCGGACACGCTTTCAGCGGATTCCTGGCAATATAGATTATGGTATCTCTCAATTGCTTTTCGTCTTCCACTTTCACTAACTTGAATCCATAGTTCTCTGTCAGCCCCAGGTGCCCGCCCGTGCGCAGACGGCCATTCAGACGGCGCTTCATAAAAGAGAAGAACTTCACCATATTTTCCCCTGTCCCTGAAGCGAGAATATGGCAGTGATTGACCATCAGATTGAAGGCGATGATGGAAATACCATACAAATGCTGGCCGATGGCTATGCCGTTCATCCCCTGGGCATAATCTTCATCGTCATAAAACAGCTGTCCTTTCTCCAATGAGTCAAAAGTAAGATGATAATACCATTTTGGCAAGGGGCGGTATTCCGCATATAGTTTTCTTATCTTTTTCATAGTAAGCGATTTGTTATATGTCCTGATTCCTGAAACCCAGCACATTTGTTCGTCTGTCTGGCCAATAATTATTACAATCTATATCAACTTGTATTTATTATCACATAAATGACTTCACGTATTTCTTGCGTCACTGTTTCCGGCACGCAATTTAACATATCCGAAACAATTCAAGTCATTATTTGGGCTCAATCCGCAGCGTAATTCGCCACATTTTTACTTTTCTTAAATCTCAACATCTTTCTTTAACGACATCCTCTCTTTCCCCGTAGTCGGTCTCACTTTTCTATCCATAGTCCTTAATTTATATCCTCTCATACTCCTATCTTTCCATCTTCTTATTCTCATCTTCTCATTCTTCTTATTCCCATCTTCTTACCCCCCCCTCCATTACTTTCATCTATTCCTTCTCTTCCATCATCACCACTATCATTTCCCCCAAAGGACGACGAAAATCCCATTAAATCGTTTCTTTGGGATTCCCACCGGACTTGAGGCGGTCGAGAATCCCGATAA
>CAVEHG010000222.1:0-4791 GCA_963615405.1 bacterium
CTACTTAAAATTCTTGCATTTTATAATTTGTTTATTCATAGGCTTTAATTTTAACTCGCCAGTTCCTCTGCATCAGGAAAGTGTAACTATTTCAATTCAATAACCAGCCCCTCTACCGGATAGAACAGAAGCTTGGCTTTAAGCTTCTCGTTGTTTGCGGCAAGTGCCGCACCGTAGACTGAGAGCTGGCTTGCATAGCCACCAGCCCAGTGCTTGCTCTTTTCATTGAAAAGATCCGCTCGAGAACCAGGAAAGGTTTTGTAGTCCACCAGAACGCAGCCATCCGCGGTGTACCATACCATATCCATATTTCCGGAGAATATATGGCCTTTTTCGTCTGTGAACCTGAACGGCAACTCTCGGTCGGTTTTCTTTGCCGCTCCGTATTTTTCCGTGAGGAAGCCGTACAGTTCGCCAATGCAGTTCGCCAACTTCTCGTCATCGCCGGCATTGCCTATGCCGTACGCCTTCAGGGTGCGCCGTGCTGCCGGAGCATTGTCTGTGTCCGTCTTGCAACGGGCGAAGATATGGTGGATGCAGTCTCCGAACTCGTTGTCCTCAAGACCGCTGTGGGCAATGTCCGTTCTGTGATTGAAGTCCCTGGCAGTCGTCACCGTGATTTCAGTGAGCGTCGGGTCCTTGTACATACTCGGGGAGATGTACATGCCCTCATCCGGATGTTCTTCCTTGACACGATCTTTCTCGAGATACAATCCCGCCTTGTCATAGACGTATGAATTAGTAGCCACGTCCATCTTGAGGTCTGGATCATCAGTCACCTGCACCAGCTGGCTCTCGCATCCTGGAACGCCCCAGATATCCTTCGTGCCTTCTTCTGTATCGGTCCTGGCCTTCCGAGCTGTAGGACAGAGCGATGTTATCTTTGGCATTGGTTCTCCGTTACCTATCGTCACAAGGACGTCCTTTGCCCTTGTGACTCCAACATAGAGCAGCCGCTTTTCCTCACCGAGTTCCTTGGCGGCTATGGTATCCGCCAGTTCCTTGGCGGCCGGGTAGAGTTCTATGCAGTTCCTGACCCATTCCTTGTCCGGAAGTTCCGGCACGGCCAGCATGCAGTCGGGATCAGTGAGTTTGCCTTTCAGGGTTATTCCGCTGATTCCGTGCCCTTCCTTTGCTTCATCGAAGAGATCGTAGAGCACGGCGACCTTCCACTCAAGGCCCTTCGCCTTGTGGTAGGTGAGCACCTTGACTCCGGCGGAGGTGTTGTCAAACTTTGGCTCCGGTTTGTAGTCCTTTGCGAATGAAAGGAATCCGCGTATGTCAGTGCATCCAATGAATGCCTCGGCTATGCTGCCGTAGGTTCGGGCCACTGTGCGAAGGGTATCGATGTTGCCCCTGCGGACTGACGCGTTTCCCCATCGTCCGCACCAGTCGTAGAGGTCGAAGCGTACGATGGTCTCACTGATGCGTTCTTCCACGCTTAGGTTGGATATGGATTTGCAGAATGCCTCCAACCCTCCCCGGTCGGGGATGGAACGGTCTCCCGCAACACATTTGGAAACCAGCTCAGCAAAAGACTCGCCGTCGATTATCTTGCGCAGCTCAGCCTTCGTCTTTGCTGTGGCAATCCCGGCCGAAAGTTTCAGGATGCAGAGGATGAAGGCGACTTCGGCACTCTGCATAAAGCCCTCGTCGACGAAGCTTACGGGAACCTCACGTGAGGCAAGCGCGGCGGCGATTGCCTTGACGCTGTCTTTCGAACGGCACAGGATTGCCACATCCGATGATGTGAACCCTGCATCCTTGAACTGAGTTTGCTTAAGCATCCCGCAAATGAAGGAGGCTGCTGCCGATGCATACTGCTCATCTTTGCCGCAACCGATAAGGTCGGCGTGGACTATCGTCTTATACTTCGGATTAGCCTTGCTGCCACTTGCATTGAGTCTTACCTTGTCTTCGTGAATGAAGTCCTTTGCGTAGCATACGGAAGTCTCGGCAAAACTCTTCGTGAACACCTCGTTCGAGAGTTCTACAAGCGAAGGAACGCTTCGCCAGGAAGTCTGGAGAATCTGCGAGGAGTTGCCGTTCCCGTCCTTCTTGTATCCGGTAGCGGAAGATTTGTCCTTCTCCGGATCAGGGAAGATGGCGGACAACTCGGAAATCAGCACGGAATCGCTTCCGGTGAATCCGTAGATGGCCTGTTTCTGGTCTCCCACGAACCACGACTGCTTGCCGACAGTGTTGGAGAGTATGTCGAATATCTCAGCCTGGATGGGGTTAGAGTCCTGGAACTCGTCGACGAAAAGGTAGTCGACCGATGCAGCGATGTCCGCCTTGATCTCATTGTGTTTTTTAAGAAGATCCAGGAACAATCTTTCCATGTCGGAGAAATCTATCGCACCCATCTCCCTCTTTGCCTCTCTGTAGGCATCCATCCACTTGATGGCTATGTCGAAAATCTTTTCTGTGACTTCCAAAATAGTCTCAGCGTTCTTCGGAACAAGCTTGCGGCTGAGTTCTGCTGCTGCGGCACTTATCTCTTCTTTTGAGATGTTCGACACCCATATTTCCCTCATCTTCGGTTTGATTCCGACATCACGTCCCCACTTATGTTCTTTGATTGCCGCTATGTCTTTCAATGTGACGTCAGCAGGATCCAGCCCGACTATCCAATCCACAAATTTCAGGTTCTTCCTGTAGGAAGTCGCTCCACTGTCGCTTGAGGCTATTTCATCTATGTTTTCTCTGAAACGTTGATATTTCTTAACGCAGTCGCTCTCTGTAAATTCCTTGAGCAGAGCTGCGTTGTGGCTTATGGTCAAGGTCTCCTTGAGAAGGTCCAGCGTGGCCTTCTTCGAGTCCTTCAACTTGTCCTCGTTGAAGCCATAGGCCTGCACCTTTGCAAATATGCCTTTCAAAAGGGTCTTCCAATAGTCGTATATGTGTGTCTTCGGGTTTACCTTCAGCCCGAAGTCGCTCCCGTAGTCGTTGAAGAGACTGATGTCTTTCCCGTCCATTACATCGTCTAGGGTGCGGTCCATAAGGATGGCCGAGGCGGCGTCATCCATAGGCTTCAGCTCGGGAGACATTCCGAGGAGGTGCCAGTATCGTGCAATGTACATGCTTGCCAGTGAGTGCACAGTCCCTATCCGGGCGGCATCCATGGCGACAGCCTCCTCCAGCTTGCCATCCGCTACCAGTTTCTCCTTCACCTTTTCCTTGAAGGAATTGGCGGCAGCGTCGGTGTAGGTGGTGAGAATCATTCTGCCGGCAGACCTTATGTCTTTTCCGACAAGGTCTGAGATTATTCTTACGAGCTCCGTGGTTTTGCCGGTTCCGGCGCCGGCGGAAATATAGTGGGTGTTCCTGTACATGTACATGTTCTTTTTTATTTGAGTTTCCCCTTCAGTATTGCATTCTCCCCGTAGGAGTTGTCCTTTATCTTCTTGCCGTCCGGGCTTGTCATCCCTTCGCCTTCCTTTACTTTTCCGTCCCGCAGGTCATTCACAAACTGGGTGTACTTGTCGTGAATCTCGGCAATTGTCTCGCCATAGGTCTTCTGGTATGTCTTTGTGGTGCCGGTGATGGCTGCGATGTCGCCATCGGCATCTTTGAGCCCGGTATATGCCGTGAGGAAATCGGCTGTTTTAAGCATATAGAATGCCTGGCCGTCGACCTTTCCGGTCGGAATCTCCGGCGTGCCCTTCTCGCATAGGCAGCGGTAGAGGGCAAGCTGATAGTCCTCTCCTTTCTTTATTTGGTCCGTTCTCATATCCACTCCCGTCTTTCCCGATGTCCACTTGAAGTCCAGAATGAACCAATGTCCGGAGGAATTGCGAAGGAGCATATCAATGGTGGCGGTGAGCACAAGGGGTTCTTTCCCAGGGATGGAGATGTCTATGTTCTTGCATTCGATCTCGCTTCCGGAGATGGTCATTTCGCTGCGTTTCAGCGTCTCTATGAGTTTCGGAATGCTGCGGGTGGAAAGGATGTGACGCAGTTGCTTGCGTTCTACATTGTTCTCGGGGAGAGTGAGTTCCATACCGCACGACATCACCGAGGCGTTGAAATCTGCATCGAAGTAGTCGTTGAAGGCGTTTTGGAATTCATCCGGTTTGATGTCGGTCTTGCCTGCCGCAGCTCTCTCGTAGAGCCTGTGGATGGTCTCATGTGCCACGGATCCCATTATTGTTGATATCTTGCTGTCGTTCTCGTCCCGAAGCTTGAGGATGCTTGCCACTATGTGGTCGAACGGACGCTCGAAGAGCAATTCGAGGGATGAAGGACTCTCGTGGTCCGGGAGAGTGGCTTCCTTCAGACCCTCTATGTTTGTGTATTCGAGCTGCTGGGTGTTAGGGTTTACCACGGCTTTGGCTTTTGCCAAGTCTTTTGGAATTTCCGTGTATGTCAGCCGGTCCAACCAGTCGATGGCCTTCCCGGTTGTGGCTTTCGCTGCTGCGGATTCGATGAGCACCGGATGTCTTTGGAGTTTCTCTCCAGAGAACGCGTCGCATACGAGCATCTTCAGTTTTCTCTTCACGTGTGCCAGCCCAGCCCTAAGGTATGCGTCTTCGCTTTCGACGGCCTCCGGCATTGTCTGCATATCCAGACACGCCTCTTTTTTTAAGAAATCGATGTCACTGTCGCAAAGGAAGGAAAGGCCGAAAGGCGAGTCCGACTGTGACGAGTCCACCCAGACCGCATCATTTACATCAACGGCAATGGTCTCTGGTCCGGATGTGACGGGAAAGGCCCCGATTCCGGCCCTGCTGAGTTCGGACTCCTGTGGGGTGGATGCGTATTTGAGTGCGTTCATAAAGTCGTTCGCTG
>CAVEHG010000223.1:0-2654 GCA_963615405.1 bacterium
AGACGGAACTCCGGCCGCAATAAGCTCCTCCTCGCTCATCTGGCGGTGGGTAGAGCTTGCAGGATGAAGGCAGCAGGTGCGGGCGTCGGCGACGTGGGTCGCGATCATTCCGAGCTTAAGGCCCGACATGAATTTCTCGGCGCTCTTTCTTCCGCCCTTCACGCCGAAGCTGATAACGCCGCAGGTTCCGTTCGGCATATATTTTCTCGCCCTCTCGTAATACTTGTTTCCCGGAAGTCCTGGATAGTTCACCCAGGCAATCTTGCTGTTTTTCTCCAGGAATTCCGCGATTTTAAGAGCGTTGGCGCAATGCCTCTCCATCCTCACCGGAAGAGACTCGAGCCCGAGATTAAGCATGTAGGCGTTGATCGGGGCCTGGACCATTCCGAAATCGCGCATGAGCTGGGCTGTAGCCTTTGTGATGAAAGCGCCCGTTTTTCCGAACTGCTTCGCGTATGTTATTCCGTGGTAGCTCTCGTCAGGCGTGCAGAGGCCCGGAAATTTTTCAGCATGGGCCATCCAGTCGAATTCGCCATGATCAACAATGACGCCGCCTAAGGTCGCGTCGTGCCCGTCCATATATTTTGTGGTTGAGTGAGTAACGATGTCCGCCCCGAACTCGAAAGGACGGCAGTTCACAGGAGTCGCAAAAGTGTTGTCGACAATGAGCGGAACCCCGTGGGCATGGGCCGCCGCGGCAAAACGCTCTATGTCAAAGACAATCAGCGCGGGATTCGCCAGCGTCTCCCCGAAAACAGCCTTCGTGTTCGGTCTGAAAGCCGCCTCAAGCTCCTCGCCGGAGCAGTCAGGATCGACAAAAGTGAAGTCGATTCCCATTCTTCTCATCGTGACATTGAACAAGTTGAAGCTTCCGCCGTAAATCGTGGAAGACGCCACAACGTGGTCTCCGGCTCCCGCAAGATTAAAGACAGAAAGAAATGTCGCCGCCTGTCCGGAGCCTGTCAGCATTGCGGCAGCTCCGCCCTCCAGAGCCGCGATTTTTGCCGCCACCATGTCGCAGGTCGGATTCTGAAGGCGCGAGTAAAAATATCCGCTCTCCTTCAGGTCGAAAAGCTTTCCCATCTCTTCGCTTGAGTCGTACTTGAAAGTTGTGCTCTGGATTATAGGCAACATTCTAGGCTCGCCGTTTTTCGGCTCGTAGCCCGAGTGAAGACATTTTGTCTCGATATGCATTTTTCCTCCCGCAGAAAGCGACTGTACGCGCCGTCCTGCCGAAAGTCTAGTAAAACAGTGATTATTTATCTACAAAGCGCACCGGTAGGTTTGTGGACGCCTCTGAAAACGCCCTCGTCTTTAATATTTCCGCTCACGTCTCCGGGGCGCCGAAAACGCTGTCCAGCCACTCAATCCTCTTCTCGCACCATTCCACGAGAAATTCCACCTCGCTTCTGTAGGTCTTCCGCTTCTTGTAGCCGGGCGCGCGCGGCCAGCTCTCGCTTCCGAGCAGGTGCCACACAGAATCGTTCATCTCGGCGGTCTCGTTCAGAAGAACGCCCTGCGCCTTAAGCCACACAATCGACTCCCCGAGCTTTTTGCGTGTTCCGAGCCATCTTTCCCTGACTTCGCGCGCGAAATCCTCGTCCTCGAAAAGCCTCTTGTACCAGCCACGCTGGTTTATCAGAAATCCCTCGTGGTTTTTCGCCGCCGTTGAGTTGTCTTCCCTGCTCCAGGAACGGAAATATCCCCAGTCCCTGCCTGTGTTCCAGCTGTTTCCGCTTTGCGAGATCGAGTCCTTCGACGTGTTTCCGAAGGCGATGTCGTGGTCCCATGCCGGGCCCATGTAGAGTTTCTCCGTGGCATAGTCATAGTTCATGAACACAGAGTTGTAGAAATTCGCGTCGTAGTTCTTCGAGTATTCCGAAAGCAGATACCAGTCCACGAACGAGCCTGTATCAAAATATTTTCTGTATCCGCCGCCATCTTTCCAGCCGGCAGAAAAAAGAAGATCCTCAAGCGAGCGGATTTTCTCCGCCCATCTCTCGTAGTTTTCCAGGGTGGACTTAGGCGAGCGTATGTGGAATTTCGCGCCCGACGGCACAGAAAAGGAATAAGGCCGGCCCGCATGGCTGTCAATCTCGGCAAGGAAGCCCTCGCCGCTGAATTCAACGCGGTTCTTCTCGACCTCAACCTTCTCAGTCAGGCTGTAGACTCCGCGGTATTTTCCGTTCACGAAAAGCGTTATGAAGCGCGAGCTTGGATTCCATCTCATCCTGTTCCAGACATTGCGCGCGAGATACTCCGCGTAATAGTTTCTCAGCATCGAGCGGTCGGTCGCGTCGGCAATCAGAATCCATTTGCGCGCCGGGGCAAGCCCCAAAAGGCTCTCGCTTTCCTCAAGCTTCAGAAGATAAGGCTTTTTCTGTGTGAATGTGGTTTTCCATGTGGAGTTTCCGTGCCCGCGGATCTTGCATTTTCCGTTTTTCACGCCGGTTTTTCCGCCATTTCTTTCAGCGGCGTAAGCGTATCCGCCATCTCCGCTTTCCAGCGCGGCAGAACCTGTATTTGTATTCTCCGCTTCGCGGAGAAAAAACGAGTTCTCGGGAATATCAAGCGAGAAATCAGCCTTAAGATACTTTTCCTTCGACTTTATCTCCCGCCCCTTCTCGGTCTCGATCTTCAGCACGGGAAAGCCG
>CAVEHG010000223.1:2664-4708 GCA_963615405.1 bacterium
GGAAAGCCGAGCTTCTCGCATTTCTCGAGCGTCACGCGGTTCTCCGACGACATTCTGAACGCGAAGTATACGCACAGAAGCAGCATCAGAAATACAAGGATAAAATGATTCGAGTAGCGCAGAAGCTTTCTAGGCGCCATCAGTATGTGACTTCTCCGTCATGCGCGAGGATCGTCGATGAGACGACATTCTCAGTGCCTGCGACCTTCTGCAGCAGCGCCGAGTCGTCCTTCGAGCGGATCTCAACAACAAGGTTCACTTTTCCGTTTGAAAGCGCGCGGCTTTTCACAGTGTAATATCTGCAGAATTCTTTAACGGCCGCCATGATTTTCTCCTCGAGCTCATAGCCGTTTCCGCTCACCATCAGAATTTTCGGAGCTTTCGCCACAGGAATTCTGTCGAACACAAAAAGCGTGACAGTCAGCACAAAGGCGAGCACGCACGAAATCTGGGCAAGCCCCGCCCCGCAGATGATTCCAGTCGAAATCGCCCAGAAAAGGAAAACAAGGTCCATCGGATCTTTCACCGCCGTACGGAACCTCACGATAGAAAGCGCGCCGACCATACCGAGCGAGATAACCACGCTCGACTGAATCGTCAGGATAACCCCCGCCGTGATCAGAACAAGAGACGGAAGAGCGATATTGAACGACTTCGAGTAAAAAGTCCTCCGCGTCAAAAGCCTGTAAGCGAAAAAAATGTAGAGCGCGAAAAAAGCCGCGATCAGAAAAACCACGATGATGTTCTCAGGCGTCGCGTCGTATCTCGTGAACCCCTGAATAAACGACTTCTTGAAAATATCCTTGAAACCCATAATTTCTCCTAATTCTAATTATATTTCGGGCGGTCCCGGTCGCTATGTCAGCAGTTGCATTGCTCCGCAACGGCCGCGCCGCCGCTTCCAGCGCTACCGCAACATTGCGCGGAAGAAAGCTAGAACGCCATTCTGTCTGTCAGAATCTGATGCCCCCGGATTCCCTGGATGTCGAATTTCCTGCAAAGATAATACTTAGAGAACGAAGTCCAGCGCATAGATCCTGTCTGGAGAATCTCGTTTATGAAGTCAGGCAAAAGCTCGTCATACTTCACCTCAAGCATATTCGAGCCGTACGGGAAAACAGAGCGGAAAGGCGCATTCTCGCTGAAAAAGTCGGCGATATTGCTTGAGGAGCGCAGGCCGCGGTCAAAAGTGATTCTCACGTTTCCCTCGTCATAAGTGAACGGAACACGCTCATAGGCCACAATCTCGACCGGCCTGAGCGCGCGGAAGCGCATCTGGCATATTAATTTTTTCAGAAGGTAGGGAGTCTCGCTTGTAAAGGAAGGAATCTCCCCCGCCATAATCTCCTCGGCAACAGAGAGCGGAAGCGGGCACGAGGTTTTAAGGCACATGCCGTTTTCCTTCCTCTTCAGCTCAAGCGAGATTCTTTCTTTTGAGCAGTTGTATATTCTGATTCTGAATTTCTCGCGCGGATCTGTGCCGTTCTCGTTCTCAAAATAACAGGTGTCGTAAATATCGTCGAAATAGATGCTTCTGATCGCGTACTCGCCTTTTTCGCCGGCGTTCCGGTCGCGCTCAAGAACCGCGTCAAGACGCTCCTCGATCGCGGCGAGAGTGATTTCAGGAGAAACATACTTGAATTCGTGTCGGTATTTTGCGCTCATCCCGGGCCTTTCCAAAAACAGGTTACCGAACAATCGGTAACGTCGTAAAGTATAACAGTTTTTCTTCCTTGTTTCAATCAGGCAAGTCTGGCTACGCCAGACTGCTCCGAAAAGCTTTCAGACAGGCTTTTCCGATGTTTTTTCAGGAAATTTCCGCGAGAGCTTCCCCATAAAATAAAAATAAGCCGAAAGGACAAGAATCCCCGTGAAAATCCACGAGACAGGATAGACTATCATCATGGCCTCGAAAGTGCGGAAGCGGGCAAAAACCGTGTAGAGCCATATGATTCTGAAGACGACAGTCCCGAGAACGGCGAAGAGCGACGGAATGACCGCGTGCCCAAGCCCCCTGAGCGCTCCCGCCCCGACATCATAAGGC
>CAVEHG010000224.1:0-4703 GCA_963615405.1 bacterium
CGTTCAAACAGGAAGACATCCCTATCAATTATCCTTCTCCAGATAAATGCGCCTTAACCGGAGGATGTATTTGACGCGAGAGCACACGGCTCATTCCAGTGCCCGGCAGGTAGCTGATTGGGTCCATACGGGCACGCGTATGGAACGGCCGTTCGGCTGCACGATAGATGACGGACGCAGCAAAATGCCCAGTCGAGAAGACTTTCGCTCAATTTAAGTCAAATTGAAATCGCAATATTTGTTGTGTGTACAAAATTTTGTACATATCTTTGTAAAAATTAAGAATATGACAGTAGCGACCATTTCAGAATTCCGCGCCAATGTCAAGCGCTATATTGACGAGGTCATAAACAACTCCGGTTCACTGATAATCAATCGGGGAAATACCGCAGCGGTTCTGATTTCTCTGGACGAGTACAACTCCATCAAGGAAACGGAGAGAATCATATCGACCCCGAAACTGTCAGGCAGTCTGGATGAGGGACTTGGTGAACTTAAAGAAGGTAAAACCGTATCGGTGGACATTGACGAGCTATGAAACTTGAATTTCTGCCAAGTGCATTGGAGGCATACAAGGCCCTGAAAGATTCCAGGCCGGAGTACGCAGCGAAGATCAAGGAGGTTCTTCGCGACGCCCTCGGACATCCAGACGCCGGACTGGGCGAGCCTACCAAGCTTTCCGGCCAATACACAGGCGTATGGATGAGGCGGCTTTCAGCCAATGACGAACTGTACTACATCTTTGACAGTGAAAGACTCGTGGTGATTTCTTTCACAGAGAAAGATGAAGCAAACAAGGACGTCAAGCCGGGCAGTCTGAACCTTGAGTCGTTCTCTGAAGAAGAATATGCCTCCGTCATGGCTCTAATGTCCGCCAACAGAGGCAAGGATGATGAACTCCAAAATATATCCGCAGGCATACGACTTGATTCTTGAGGAGTTCAATCTCCCGAAAGAGAAAACGTCTCCAAAGTACGCTGTTCACTGGGATATAGGAATGTCCTGGCGATGACGCGCCTTCTGTCGTCTGTCTTATCGCGTTCGTATAGGCCGTCCTTCGGGGCGGCTTTTTCTGTCTCAGCATCCCCGCCAGAGCCGCTCACTCCGCGAAGTTGGCTACCTCTGTCCGGTGGACGAAGGCCCGTCAGAGGACTCGCTGTGCGAAAATGGGACACGGCGCAGCCGCATCCATTTCCGCCATCGTCCTTCGCCATCTGTCCATCCGCAGCCCTGTATGCGTCGCAAGCGTCCCGCGGTGGGACGCCTGGACAACATTCTACAATTATGAAACATCAACAGGACATCAACAGAGTCGAGCTGCAGGGCACCGTCGGCTCGGTAAGGCTCACGACAGCGGGCGAAAGAAAGGTCATCAGATTCTCAGTGGTGACCAACAGAATCTATAAGAACAACGACGGCGATATGGTCATCGAGTCCACTTGGCACTCATGCACGGCCTGGGATGGTAAGGATATCTGTCCTCTTGAGGACATCGTCAAGGGCACTCCTGTCCATCTGACAGGCAGGCTCAGTGTTTCCAGATATGTCGGGCAGGACGGGGTTGACAGAACCGTCACGGAGATTATCGCCAACACTCTTGAAGTCGTGAAGTCATGATGAAGTCAGTGAAAATGATACAGGAGGGCGCCGCCCTCCTGTATCTTGACCTTGTAGAGATGGTTAACGATGGCAGAAAGTTGGATCTTACCGACCACGTTTACGGCTATGTGTATGACTCGTTTGATGACCGTCTTGTAGAGACGGATATCCTTGACATTAAGGTCATCGACGGCACGCTCTACGCCTTTATGGACTACGTTGACAGCGGCAGAACCTTCCCCGAGGAAGATAAGCTCGCAATGTTTGACATTCGCACATCGCATAATCTTCCCGGCTGGTTCGCCCTCGATGATGGATTCTACGGGCTTCGGGTGCAGACGTTGCTGTCTATTGCAGATGCGCTTGAATCAAGCGGTGAGAGAGGTTATTCGTGCATGATAGAGAAAAAGTAATACTAACTTGCCAAAAAGTGACACTAACTCTCAAAACAAGTGACACTATAATGTCCCTGTCCAGATGTCAGCGAAAAGTTCTGGAGTTCTGCTCCGAGATAGCTCATACGGCAGAGGAAATATTCGAACATTTAGGAAAACATCACAACGGTCGTACCGGCATTGCCGAACATATTGACTCGCTCGGTCAGTTGCACGGCAGATGGGGCAGGTTGGCTGTCATCCCTGAAACGGATGATTCTCTGCTGAAATCATCTCATAACGCCAGGATTCGCCACTAAATTGGAGATTCTGCGTTGGTAACGACTAATTTTTATTACATTTGTGGAAACAATACAATTCGACTGCGATGAAAAGGCTCAAGCAACTGTCCCTGAGAAATTTCCGGCTTTTCGGAGAAGGGCCCGGGACAATCGACATTACAGAGGACAAGAACGTGACGATACTCATCGGAAACAACGGAAGCGGCAAGTCATCCGTGCTGGATGCCATAGCCGCCGAGATAAGCACGTTCACATCCAACTTTCCGGGACAGTCCATCAAACAGTTCTCAGATTCCGATGTCCATATCAATGAGAACGAGGACTTCGGAGACTATCTTCAGGTCAGCGCGACCTTCCAGACAACATACAACGGCGATCTGGAAATCTACCGCACCAGGCAGGGGAAGATGAAGGCTCCGGACGGAGTGCTCAAGAACGTGAGGTCCTACGCCGACCAGCTCATCGCAAGGATAAACGACGGCGAGGAGTGCGCACTTCCCGTCGTGGCCTATTACGGTACAGGACGCGGCCAGATAAAGGCGCCGGAACGCAGACGGGACTTCAAGAAGGCGTTCACGAGATGGGACGCATACTCCGGAGCGCTGGAGGCGAACGCGAATTTCAGACAGTTCATAGAATGGTTCGACCTGATGGAGGACGAAGAGAGGCGCGAGAAAGAAAAACTCAGGGACTGGAACCACAAGAACAAGTCACTGGAGACCGTGAGACGGGCGCTCGCAAGTTTCGTCGGCGAGAAGTTCTCAAACCCGAGGATGCTGCTCCACCCTCTCAGGTTCGTGATGGACGAGAAACTTGAAGACGGAAAAACAAGGCAGATCCGCATCGAGCAGATGAGCGACGGATACAAGATAATGACGGCGATGGTGGCCGACATAGCGTCCAGGATGGCCGAGGCCAACCCGGACATGGAAGACCAGCTTCTGACAGGCGGCATCGTGCTCATCGACGAGATAGACCTGCACCTCCATCCTAAGTGGCAGAGGACAATCATAGACAGCCTGACAAGGACATTTCCGAACATACAGTTCATCGTGTCGACGCACAGCCCTATCATCTTGTCCGGCGCGATGGACAAGGCTCAGTTCGTTGTCCTCAGGAACGAGGGCTTCGTCACCGCCAAGACCGGAGAATACACTGGTTACGACATAAGCCAGATTCTTCTAAGCGAACTCTTCGGCCTAGAAAGCTCCCGTTCCCCCCAGTGGGACAGACCTCTTAAGGAGCAGAAGGAGCTGCTGATGAAAAGCGACAGGACCGACGCCGAGAACAAAAGGCTCAAGGCGCTCGACCAGGAGCTGTCACAGATCGCATTCGGAGACACAATGGAGCAGATCCGCTCCCGCGAGCTGATTTCCCAGATCGCGCAACGGCTTGATATAAAATAGGCTATGTACAGGATTCAGAAAAGCGAGAACGGGCCGGACATCCTATCCGGCAAGGGCAAGTCCTTGAAGGACGGGCTGAACGCGAGCGCTGATTCCGGAGCCACGGAGTTCGAGTTCGACAACAGTGTCTATGCCCACCCCGCCGTCAAGACGTTGCTGAAAAAAGACCAGCACGCGAAATGCGCGTACTGCGAAAGATCTCTTAACGGAGACTATGGCGCGGTGGAGCACTTCCGTCCGAAAGGCGGCTATGCCACTGCTGACGGAACGCTGCGTAAACCGGGCTATTACTGGCTTGCATACGACTGGGACAACCTCCTGCTGAGTTGTGACGAGTGCAACACCGGATGCAAGAGGAATCTTTTTCCGCTGGAAGATGAGGACGCGCGGAGTATCAACAAGAGGGATGTCTCAAAAGAAGTTCCTCTGCTGATAAATCCGGCTCAGGACGACCCCGGCGACTTTCTCTGCTTCGAACGCTTCATCGTCAAGCCACGATTGACTGAAGGAAAGGAGAATGACAAGGGGCGATTTACTATTGATATTCTTAAGCTCAACAGCCGCAATGACCTTGTCGAAAGCCGCAGGAGAAAATGGGAGGAGTATTCCGAGATAAGAAAGACTATCGAAATACTCGAAACAGTTTTAGAAATGAATATTGACGATGATCTGATGACAAAGATTGAAGATGCTCTTTCTCAAGAAAGGGCCAGACTGCATATTCATGAATCTGACGAGTCTGAATTTACAGGGATGTTCCGGTATCAGATAGATGAGACTGCCCGATAAAAGGATAGAAATAATGAGTTAATTTGGAAGGGACTGGCTTCGGCCGGTCCTTTTTCGTGTCCCCGGTCGGCGACTCCCGTTCCGCGAAGTTGGGGACGGGCTGTTCTGCAAGGGACGGCGAAGCCTTTTCCCGTCGGAACGGACACGTCCGCATCAGTTCCTCGGTCCACCCTTGCCGGTGGCCGTCCCCGTGTGTGCGTCACGAAGTCCCCGTCAGGGGACCGGAAAAACGC
>CAVEHG010000225.1:0-391 GCA_963615405.1 bacterium
CCGCATTTTGGAAAAAATAAAAAGCTGGGCAGGGAATGTCAATAAAAGCGGGGGAAAATTGTATATTCTACAAATTCATCATGAATCTTTTTGGTTTCGCTACAATCTGTCCTGAAATTTATTGACCGCGAAAAAGCATTTCTGTATAACTTTTGTATCGCTTTTTAGAAACACGGTTTTTGAGACACAGTTTTTGAAGCCGGTTTCATGAAGATGAAGTTTTAGAAACACGGTTTTCTGAAACAAGTTTTCTAAGGCAGCCGCTTCCAGGAAGATTCATTTCACGGGCTTTTTCTGGAGGGCGGAAACAAAAAAAAAGAATTTTACGTTTAACCGATTTAACGGCAAAGATGTCGAACTGAAAAGTTCATGTCTTCGCCGTTTTTTTTTT